>JADFPB010000114.1 GCA_022562515.1 Chloroflexota bacterium
TCGTAAACGGTCTGGTCGACATCGTGGAACGTGATGGGGTCGCAGGCCAATGAGCGTGTTCCTTCTTTGGGCTCAGGGTCTGGGCCGCTGGGTTCGAACCTGTGAATCCGGACCAGTGGGATGTTAGCGGCTGCAGGGCCGCATGTCTCCCGGTCCGGGTAGGAAGGGGGATCATGTGCGAGCCTGAGCGCGTGGCACTACAATCGCCGGGCCGCCATAGCCCGGCGATCGGGCCGAGGCGGCCCGGTGCGGACTTTTGCAGAGGAGAATCATGCCGTTTTTCTATGAGGGCGATATTGAGCCCAGGGAATTGATTCCGGGAACGTCGATTCGGCCGATGTGGGGCGAAAAAGTGATGATGGTGATCGTCGACATCGCCGATGGTGCGGTCGTGAAAACCCACTCCCACCCCCACGAGCAGGCCGGGACAGTGCTCCAGGGCACGATGGAGTTGACGATCGGCGAGGAGACCCGGGTACTGCGGACCGGCGATTTCTACGTGATACCCGGCGAAGTCCAGCATTCGGCGAGGTCGGTCGGAGGCGCATGCCAGGCACTCGACATCTTCGGGCCGCCGCGCGAGGAGTACATGGGCGATGCGCCGGATCTTCCGGGGCGTTGAGGCATACCAGCGTTTTCATCAAGCGAACGCGGGACCGGGCCCTTCGACAGGCTCAGGATGGCACGAGCCCGGCTCCTATGAAGAGGATTGGAGTAGACGACAGCCATGCCGGTGACCAGGTTTGAGATCACGCTGCGGCGGCCGCTGGCCGATGGCGAGTCGTTTGGAGACGTTGGGCCCTACGAGGAGATTCGTGGGCGGATACATTTCGCCGTCGACCCCGAACACGACGCAAACGTCCGGGTAACGGACATCGGCCTTGCTCCAAGAAACACCGGCGGCCTGGTCGAGTTCTCGTCCGACATAGTGCTGCTGAAACCGGTCAACGGAGAGCTGGGTTCGCGGCGGATTCTCTTCGACGTCCTGAACAGGGGCAGGCGCGTCTGCCTGTTGCAGTTCAACAACGGCCCGCGTTACGCGGTGGCGCAGGATACCGACCCTGAAGAGCCCATCGGCGTTGGCAATGGCTGGCTGATGCGCAATGGCTGGACCGTTTTGTGGACCGGCTGGCAGGCCGACCCGCCGCCGTGGCCGGCACTGAGCCGGCTGTATGCGCCCGAGGCGGTCAACCCCGATGGGAGCCAACTGACGGGCAGGATATTCAGCCAGTTCCAGAGCGCGGCGGCGGTCCCGCACTTCATGCTGTCAGACCGCGATCACACGCCGCATCCCGCCTTCGATCTTGATGAGGAAGACGCGCTTTTGACGGTGCGCGACCAGCCCGACCTGGAGTCGGCGGAGATTCCGCGCTCCCGCTGGAGTTTTGCTCGCGTCGAGAACGGCGAGGTCGTTCCCGACGCTGACTACATCCACCTTGAAGGTGGATTCGAGCCGGGCCTGATGTACCAGTTGACGTACACCACCATTGGGGCGCCGCTCATGGGCCTCGGGTTCCTCGCAATGCGCGACTCGGTCTCTTTCCTGCGCAACGGAACCGAGGAGGACGGCAATCCGTGCGAGGGCCAGATCGACCACGCATACGCCTTTGGTGTCTCGCAGAGTGGACGGTTTCTGCGAACTTTCCTCTACCTTGATCTCAACCGGGATGAGGCTGGCAGGGAAGCTTTCGACGGAGTAATCCCGCACGTGCCCGGTGGCATGAGGGGCGAATTTAATCAACGGTTCGGCCAGCCCTCCAAGGACCTGCCTTCGGTGCTTGCCCAGCTTTTCCCTTTCACGCCCGGCGAGTCGATCGACATCGATACCGAGGAGCGCGGCGCCCTGCTTCGCCGCCTGCGGGACCGCGGCGCGTCTTTGAAGGTTTTCTTCAGCAATACGGCGGCGGAGTACTGGAGAGGCGACGCGTCACTGATCCACACCGACCCCGACGGCCGCGAGGACGCCGATGCCGGCGCTAACGTGCGCATCTACGCGCTGGCTGGCGCCCAGCACGGTCATGGGGACTGGCCGCCGACGGACGCTCGAAGCGCCGACGGACTGCGGGGCCAGAACTTGATCAATAGCATTGACTACTCGCCGCTGATGCGGGCGCAGCTTGAAAACCTGTGCCTGTGGGCGGCCGATGGCATTGAGCCGCCGCCGAGCCGGTACCCGCGCATCGATGACCGGACGGCGGCGAGAGCGCTGGACGTGGCGCGCAGGTTCGACGCCATTCCCGACTCGAACCCGCCCAGCCACGTGCCGGTTCCTCGACGTGTCGATTTCGGCAAGGACGAGGCCGAGAGCAGGGTGACGAGCCTGCCGCCAACGCCCGGCCGTGCGTACGGTTCGGTGGTGTCTGATGTCGACGACGATGGGAACGAGATAGCGGGGGTAAAGGTTCCGGACGTGCTTGTGCCGCTCGCCACTTCCACGCCATGGAACCTGCGGCATCCCACGATGGGCGCGCCCGACCAGCTCATCGGCCTTACCGGAGGGTTATCCGGCTCGACGCTGCCGTTCCCGAGGACCACGGCGGAGCGGGAGGCGGCCGGTGATCCCAGGCGTTCTATCGAGGAGCGCTACGGCTCGAAAGAGGAGTACCTGGTGCATGTGCGGGCCGCGGCCGGAGAGCAGGTCGAACAGCGGTATATGGTCGAAGAAGACATAGATCGAACGGTTGAACGAGCGGCCGAGCGGTGGGACTGGTTTACGTCGGCAGACCGGCGAAGAAGGGAATGACGGATGCGAATCGGAGCGATATTTCCGCAGACAGAGATCGGCAACGACCCGGGCGGCGTCCGGGATTACGCCCAGGCTGTCGAGGCGATGGGTTTTACGCATATTCTGGCCTTTGACCACGTCATAGGCGCAGACCTAACCAACCGGCCCGACTGGCGAGGCCCGTACAGCCTGGACAGCGGGTTTCATGAGCCGTTTGTGTTGTTCGGTTATCTCGCGGGTGTGACGGAGACGATTGAGCTGACTACCGGCATCATCATCCTTCCCCAGCGCCAGACCGTGCTCGCAGCCAAGCAGGCGGCAGCGCTTGACGTGCTTTCAGGGGGCCGGCTGCGGCTGGGAATAGGCCTGGGCTGGAATGAAATCGAGTTCGAGGCCCTGAACGAAGAGTTTTCCAACCGCGGGAGCCGTGCGGAAGAGCAGATCGAGCTCATGCGGGCCCTGTGGACCGAGAAATCTGTCGATTTCAAAGGTAAATGGCACACCGTGTCGGAGGCGGGGCTCAACCCGATGCCCGTGCAGCAGCCCATACCGGTGTGGATGGGCGGAGGCGCCAGTGAGCGGATTCTGCGCCGAATCGCGCGACTGGCCGACGGCTGGATGCCGCAATTGACTCCTGACGAGAAGGGCCGCGAAGCGCTGGAGACGTTCCGGGGGTACCTTCGCGAGTATGGTCGCGACCCGGAGCAGTTCGGCATCGATGGCTGGGTCCGTGTGGCGTCCGGCGCCGTTGACGATGCCGCCGCGCTGGTAGAGGCATGGCGAGGGCTGGGAGCGACGCATGTCAGCGTAAACACGATGGGCCAGGGCCTGAGCGGCGCCGCAGCCCACATAGAGCGGCTGGAGGAGTTCAGAGCGGCCGTTCCGGCCTAACGCTTAAGCCCGCCTCACCAGACGCGGATGATCTCCTGAGTGGCGAAGATCTGGCCTACCTCCAGCCCGAGCGACGGTCGCGCGTAGAGGCCTGGCGGTACGCCGATGTCGGCAAGGTAAAGATCCCCGACGTTCGGACGGGCCTCGTCGGTCTGCAGGCCCGCTTTCGGGAGCGCCAGCGTAAGGGTCGCTGCCGCCCGCACGGCGGGCTCGTGAACCAGGCCGGTCGTCGTATCGACGCCGCTGGGCGCATCGAGCGCGAGGACGGGGGCATCGGCGGCGTTGGCGGCCTGGATCAGGTCGGCCGCAGTCCCCCTCGGCGGACCCGACAGGCTGTAGCCGATGATCGCGTCAAGGATGAGGTCGGCCTGAAGGGTCGGAGTGCCGTCTGCCACGCGGATGTCGGCGTCGAGTTTGCACAATATGTCTAATTGGTGGGCGGGGACTCTGGTGTACTCGTCAGGCTTCTTCGTCAGCCAGACCGTCACTTCGGCGCCCCAGCCGATCAGCCGCCGCGCCGCGACCAGCCCGCCACCGCCATTGCCGCCGGTGCCGCACATGATTGAGACCCGACGTCCTTCCGGGCTGCCAGAAAGAAAGAAATCGCGTCCCGCAACAGCAAGATTCCTGCCTGCGTTTTCCATCATTTGAATTAGCTCGATACCGTAATCCTCGATCATGAGGCGGTCGACTTCGCGCATCTGGTCGGTCGTAAGAAACGGGATTTTTACGGGCGGGTTCATAATTGGGCTGCGTGGCAGGAAATGGCGTTACCGGCGTTCTGCCACGATCATGCCATAGCCGAGCGTGCCTGAGTTGACCAGCTCTTCCGTCTCTTTGAGGACGCCCTTGGCCATCTTGACCGATTCAACACTGACCGGGATCTTTCCGAGCTTCGCTCCGATCTCGGCGAACATCATCTTCTTGCGGATGCCCTTGAGAAAATCCCTTGCGATGTCGGGGAGGGGAGCGCACTCAGTGACCACGAAACCAGCGTCCTCAACGAGCGATGCGTACTGTTCCAGCGAAACTGCGTTGCCCACGCACCCGGCGACAGCGAATATCCCCTGGAGCGCCTCCGGAAGCGGGCCGCTCACCGTAACGTCTGTGAGGCCGAGCCGCGCTCCCGGTTTGAGAGCGTCGTGAATCCGGGCCAGGGCCTCGGCTTTCCGGGCGAATATCGATACCACGCATTCGGCCACGGCCGCATCGAACCCTGCCTGCGGGAGGTCGATATCAGAGATATCGCCGCGAATCACGGTGATCCGATCAGCCAGGCCGCGCTCCTCCGCTCGGTGATCGAGCTCAGTGACAGCCCCGGCCTCCAGCGTGACCCCGGTGACTCGGCAGCCGAGTTCTTCGGCGAGGTAAATAGCGGTCGCGCCGGGGCCGCAGCCGGCGTCCAGCACATGGTCGTCTTCGGATAGCCGCATGCGGTGGGCAAGATCAGCAGTCAGGTCCAGGCCGCCGGGATGCAGGGACTCGCCAAGCAGAAATCGCGCTGCGGGGTGGCTGTACGCGTCCGCGCAGCACGCGTTGATCTCGGCCGTGTCGAAGGTCGTCACTTCGTTTCGGGCATGGCGCCATCGTGCACACACGGGGCATAGACGCGGCTTCGGGCCGCGCGGGCCTCAATTACCGGTTTTACTTCGCGCAGGTGGTCGCGCATATGTTTTCTCAAGTAACGCTCGACAAACATCTTGCCGAAGACCCAGCCGAAGACCGACCACCTGATTCCGAAGGTGCTCTCGTAGGTGAGATCGGTGCAGGTGTCGGCAACTTCAAAGACGAAGCGGTCGCTGAGGAGCTGGAGGCCGCCCGTGATGGGGCCTTTGCCTGGGACCAGGTTGAATGTGACCTCGTCGGGCTCTGACATTTCGACCCATTCGTTCGTGACCCAGTTGCGGCTCAGCCCAAGCCCAAGTTTCACGGGGGTCACGAACTCTACGAGCTTGCGATCACCTTCTTCTTTCAGGACGCGATTGCTCTCGCCGGCGTCGCCCCCTTTGTTGCCCATTGAGGCGCCGAACGCGGTAATCACCTCGAACGCGAGTCGACGATCGCAGTTGATGTGGATCTTCTCGGGTGCGATTTTGATCGGGATAACAGCCATCTAGTCTGAGTCTCCAGAAGATGCGGCGGATGCTTTCGCAGCGGATCCGTTCGTTCGGCGCTCAAACCGCTCACGCGCCCTGGACATCATGATCTCCTTCTTCACGTCCTCGCGATAACCGACGGTGTTGTAGGCGCAGAACGGAATCAGCCGGCCGTCCGGCGTGGCGATTTCAACGCAGCATTTCATCAGCTTTTTGATGTCGAAGGTGTAAGGGTCCTGGAAGTCTTTGATCGTGATCGCGAATATGTGCTTCGCGACGTTGCTGGGGATGCGGAAATCGATGTTGCATGTGGCGCAGACGAAATCGTCGGCCATGGTGTCGCTGCCGGGCGCGGCCGAGGACGACCACATGCCTGCGAGGGCCTCCCGGATTTCGCCCTCGGGGTCCGGCCATACCCGGTTGGTGATGTAGTCGAGGTACTCGTCCACGTCGACGATGCGGGCCAGTGGCGTCACAACTTCGCCTTCGATGTATGCGTAGGCAATCGACTGGCAGGAGGGGTGGCAGCAGGGCACGGGGATGAAGTCAGACTTCACGATCTGACCGTCCATGCCAGCGTCGATGCGCAGGATAAGCTCGGGAATGGTGACCCGGTTCATCGGGTCCAAATATTCCAGGTGCCGGCCGGTGTGGAACACAGGCTGCAGCATGACGCCCCGTACCGCCGGGTGCTTGAATCCGAACTTGATAATAGCGGGAATTTCGTGCTCGTTCACATCCCGTTCAATGGTCGCGGTAAGAATAGTGTTGATGTTGTGCTTCTCGAGGACGTCGAGAGCGGCCATCTTCTCGTCCAGCAGCGATTCGCCGCGCATCTTCAGGTACGTCTCTTCCTCGAAGCCGTCGAACTGCAGATAGACCATCGGGTTGAGGGCGCAGAACTCATCCGCCCATGCAGGGTCTTCCACAAGCCGCCTGCCGTTGGTATTGACCATGACATGCCGGATGCCCTTGTCCTGGGCCATCTTGATGAATTCCAGGAGTTGCGGATGGAGGGTTGGCTCGCCACCAGAAAACTGGACCACTTCCGGGTCGCCCTCTGTCCGTACGAACGTGTCCAGCATGGTCTCGACTTCGTCTGTTCGGAGGTTGTAGCCGGTCCCAGCATCCATGAAGCAGGTGGGGCAGGCCATGTTGCAGCCTGTGTTCACCTCGATGATCACCAGGCAGGCGTGCTGCTTGTGCTCGGGGCAGAGGCCGCAATCGTACGGGCAGCCGTCCTTGATTTCTGTCGAGAACTCAAGCGGTATGTCGCCTGGCTTGTTATAACGAAGCTGGTCCAGGTAGCCGTCGGCGTCTGGAGAGATGAGGACCTCGAACCGGCCGTGGTCCGAACAGCGCTTGCGCATGATGACCTGTCCATCTTTGAGATGGATCTCGGCGTCGATGAGCTTTTTGCAGATCGGGCACATGCTCCGCGTTAACTCGTAGAAGATCGAGTCCGCTGTCTTGCGCTTTGGGCGTTTCGGACTTTTCGAACTTTTGGGGCGGCCTGAAGACCTGCTGCTTGTCGACTCTTTAGCTTGAGCCATACATCTCCTGTGTGCGTGTGCTGGTCGGATGGCGTGCAAAACATTACTACGTACCCGGCATAGGGCGTCGATTCACAGGCCCCGATCTGTCATCCGGGGTATTAGATGCCAGATAGCGGTAATGGGGATCGAGGGCTGCGCAAGCGGAATCTCGCACAAATGAAACGGCCCGGACATTGCGTCCGGGCCGCTCCTTACCCCATGGAGGATTCCTGGGGAGATTACTTCTTGGTCTCCCAGAAGATGTCCCCCACCTTCTGGATGGCCGCCTTGAAGGCCACTGCGGCGTCCATGTCCACGTTTTGCTTGGCCTGCGAGCCCAGCTTGCAGGCGTCCCAGACGAGCGTGTGGAGGTCCGGGTACTTCTCGAGGTGCTCAGGCTTGAAGTAGTCGGTCCAGATTATTAGAAGGTCGTCCTTGGCCTTCTTGCCGTGCTCTTCCTTGGTGGCGGTGTAACGAGCGAGGGCGTGGTGTGACGCCGGGTCGCTCAGATCGAGCCCCTGAATCAACTCGGTCATCCTGATGATTGTCTGCGCCGCCTGCAGCGCGTCGTGCGGGTCGTAAATGCCGCATGGAATGTCGCAGTGCGCGTGCGCCTTGGTTGCCGGAAATGCGCGATCTGCAAGCCTGGTGACGTCTCCGAAGAGTGACATACTTATCTGCTCCTGAGCGATTGGGGTGGATGGGCCTGATGAAGGCCGGTCGACTGCCGAAAAATGGGCCTCCCAAATTGGCTGGCTAAATCTACCACAACAAACTTAAGCATCGAGGGGTTAGTGTGTCTGTCCTGGAGCCGTTGCTGGACTTTTTGCTTGAGTTTCTAACAGGGCGACGTGTGATCGTCATCGGCGACAGCATGTCACCGACCTATCGGGAAGGGCAGCGGCTGGTGGTCAGCCGGCGTGCTTATCGGCGGCGGCGACCGGCACGTTTCGACGTCGTATTGCTGGCTGCTCCGGGGGAAGAGGGCAGGGAAGACCTCAAACGGGTCGTCGGGCTGCCGTGGGAAGAAGTGACGCTTTCCGACGGTGTGCTACTGGTCGCCGGGGCGCGCACCGAAGAGCCGTATCTGGCGACTGCGCCGGACGCGCCGGAAGGGTCGTTCGACTGGCGGACGGGGCAAGACGAGTACGTGGTTCTGGGAGACAACCGCCGTCGATCTACCGACAGCCGCGCCTATGGAGTCGTTGCGCTTCGGCAGATCGTCGGACCCGTGGTCCGCTGATGTCAGCTTCCAACCGGACGGCTTCGGGTTGTTCAGCGAGATCGATTCGAGGAGTACGCGGCGGGTCAGGACAGTTCTAAATCAGCCTTCGCGCAGCCATCTGGCCGCTTCCCTGGCGTGATAGGTGAGGATGATGTCCGCGCCGGCCCTTGCGATAGCCGTCAGTGTCTCCAGCGTTGCCGCCTTCTCGTCCAGCCATCCGTTGGCCGCGGCGGCCTTGATCATGGCGTATTCGCCACTCACGTTGAAAGCCGCAACCGGGACGCTGCTCATGCGGCGGGCCATGCGGATGACGTCAAGGTAGGCCAGCGCCGGCTTCACCATGACGATGTCTGCGCCCTCGCTGATGTCGGCGGCGATCTCACGCATCGCCTCGCGGCCATTGGCCGGGTCCATCTGGTAGGAGCGCCGGTCGCCCTGCTGCGGGGCCGACTCTGCGGCGACCCTGAAGGGGCCATAAAAGGCAGACGAGTACTTGGCTGCGTATGCGAGCAGAGTCGTCGACTCGTGGCCGCCAAGATCGAGAGACTGGCGGATAGCGGCCACCTGGCCGTCCATCATCGCCGAAGGCGCAACGATATCGGCCCCCGCCTCGACATGGCTCACCGCGGTCTGGGCAAGCAACTCCAGGGTGGCGTCGTTATCGACGGTGCCGTCGTCGAGCAAGATTCCGCAGTGGCCGTGGTCTGTGTATTCGCAGAGGCAGACATCGGTGGCGACGAGCAGGCCGGGCTGGGCCGCCTTTATGGCCCGGGTCGCTTCCTGGACGATGCCGTCCGGAGCGTAGCCGCCCGTTCCCCGTGCGTCCTTGCCGGCGGGGATGCCAAAGAGAAGCACGGAACGAATTCCAAGATCGACGACCTCGTTGATTTCGGCTTCCAGTCGGTCAATGGATAGCTGGAAAATGCCGGGCATCGGCTCGATTGGCTGCCGGACGCCTTCGCCGTGGGTTACGAACATCGGGTACATGAAGGAGTCGACAGAAAGCCGCGTTTCCCGAACCATGCTGCGCAGCGCGTCCGTACGGCGGTTCCGACGTCCGCGATAAAAGTGTTCTAAACGATCGGCCGGTGTCACGACATATGTTCCACGATTGAC
>JADFPB010000115.1 GCA_022562515.1 Chloroflexota bacterium
GCGAAGGTGACCGTGGAGATGATGATCGACGAGGTCAAGGGCGAACTCGGCGAAAACGGCCGGCGAGGAGACACCGCCACGGCCGACCTGATCGCCTCGGTGAAAGCAGAGTGGCTCGCAGAATGGCTGCCGCTTCTCACGTCGGACGAGACGCCGATCAACCCGTACCGCGTGGTCAATGAGATCAACAACGTTGTCGACCACGAGAACACCGTGCTTACACACGATGCAGGCAATCCCAGGGACCAGGTGATGCCCTTCTACAAGGCGACCACTCCTTTCGGCTACATCGGCTGGGGCAAGACGACGCATCTCGGATACGGCATCGGATTGATGATGGGCGCCAAGATGGCCGACCCGAGCCGGTTCTGCATGAACGTGATGGGCGATCTGGCGTTCGGCCACACGGCTATGGACATCGAGACGGCTGTTCGCTCGTCGATTCCGATCACGACGCTGATTCTGAATAACCTGACCATGGGCGGTTACGACTCACACATGCCGACCGCGATGGAGCAGTACGGGGCCGGCAACCAGTCCGGCGACTACGCGGGCGTTTCAAGGGCGCTTGGCGCGACGGCGATCAATGTCGATGAAGTGGCCGGCATCGCTCCCGCGATCAAACAGGCCCAGCAAGCCAACGAGAACGGAGAAGTGGTGGTGATCGAAGTCAGAACCCGCCAGGACACTCGATTCTCGCAATACCCGGACCTGCTTCAGCCCTGATTTCCGCCAGGAAAGAATCAAGCAGCCGGCCGATGCCGGTGGTACATTCGCGCCAGAACAACAACCAGAGGAAAGGCAACGAGACGGGTCAAGGCTGGAGCCAGGCCTGCGCATGAGGGAATACAAACAACATGTCTGACGCACTGTTTCTGGCAGGCGACCGTTACCACGATGCGAAACTGGCGCACAGCGCCATTGGGCCAATTCTGGAGGCCGCGGGGCTGGACGTAACGTACACGACGGACTTCGCGTCAATCGATAGCGAGAGCCTCGCCGGCAAGAAGCTGCTGGTTTTTCATCGTGACGGCATGGAGTGGCCCAATGGCCATGAGGGTAAGCCAGAAGCATGGATGCAGCCGCATCAGGAAGAGGCGATTGAAGAGTTCGTGCAGAACGGTGGCTCGTTCTTCGCTCTCCACAACTCCGGCTGGGCATACCCGTGGCAGGGCGGCTACAGGCGGGTGCTCGGCGGTTACTTCCAGTTCCATCCGCCGTTCCAGACGTTCAACGTATACGTCGTGGACGGCGATCATCCGATCACCGAGGGCATAAGCGACTATGAGATCGAGGACGAGCAGCACTTCATCTGGTACGACCCGGACGGCGTGCATCTGTTGCTTCGCAGCCAGGGCGACGATGGACGTGAGTCGGCGGCGGGCTGGGCGCGTGAGTATGGAAAGGGCCGCGTCGTGTATCAGGCGCAGGGCCATCGCCAGGTCTCCCTGGAACACCCCATGGTGCAGCGGCTGCATGCGAACGCCGTTCGCTGGCTGTTGCGGGCCCAGGACCTCAAAGAGCGACGAAGGACAGGCGAGAAGTGAGCGTTGAGATACGTGACGAGCGGTTTCGTGAAGTGGTGGGCGATGACGTCCACTTCGAGCAGCTTGGCGCCGGCTTCGAATTCACCGAAGGCGCGATCTGGAATCACGCGGACGGGTTTCTCATTTTCAGCGACATGCCCGGCAACGTCATGCGGAAATGGACGCCGGAAGGTGGGCCAAACGGGAACATAGAGGTCTTCCGGCAACCGAGCAACATGGCCAACGGCAACTACTACGACTCACGGGGCCGGCTCATCACTTGCGAGCATGCGACGAGCCGGCTCGTCCGAGCCGAGCCGGACGGATCCATCACCGTGCTGGCGAGCCATTACAAAGGAAAGGAGTTGAACAGCCCCAACGACGTTATCGTTAAGAGCGATGGCGCTATCTACTTCACCGATCCGATTTTCGGCCGGGTGGAGTATTACGGCGTTCCGCGCGAGCAGGAGTTGAGCCATCAGGGCGTCTACCGCGTCAACCCGGATGGCTCAGACCTGACACTACTGGCATCCGATTTCGAGCAGCCGAACGGCCTCACTTTCTCCCTCGACGAGTCCCGCCTGTTCGTGAACGACACCCCGAAAGGCCACATCCGCGTGTTCGACGTGAAGCCGGACGGCGATTTGACGAACAGCCGCGTCTGGGCGGAGGTCACTGGGGACGGGGACGGCGTCACCGACGGCCTCAAGAAAGATAGCGCCGGAAATGTGTACACGACCGGGCCCGGCGGGATACATGTCTTCGCCCCGGACGCCACGTGCCTGGGAGTGATGCACGTACCGGAAGTGCTGGCGAACTTCACCTGGGGCGGCGATGATTTCCGTAGTTTGTTCGCCACTGCCTCGACTTCTCTGTACCGCACGCGGGTAAACGTTCCCGGCAACAGGGTGTTTTAGGCAGTAAAGGGGACTGAACATTGATCTCGTTACACGTCTACATGAACGTGAAAGCCGGCAAGGAACGCGAGCTTGATGTCCAAATCCGAGACAAGTGGCTTGCGGCCATGGCCGGGCAGCCTGGATTCGTGAGCGCGGCGATTCTGACTCCGTTTTCAGACGACGCTCTGGCGAAACTTGAGGCATCAAAGCCGGATACAGCCCTTGAGATCGTCTCGTTCTGGCGAAGCGAGGCGGAGCGACTCGAGTGGGTGGCCCGCCCAATCCACGATGAGGTCTTCCTGCCGCTTCTCGATATGGCCGAAGACCTCTCCTTCACGTTACAAACCGTGACAGACAACTGGAATCTCTGAACAGCTTCTGGTTTCCCCCGGCGGTTTGCAGGCGTGACGATTCCATCGCGGTAGAGAGCAAAACAGATCCAGCGAAAGCCTTCGATCCTGACCGATACGGCCCTGAACACTCATCTGGCCATCACGCGGAACGCTATCCGCCTCACGACCCGCCGCTTCTGATGGCCCCTGCCTGCCCTTCATTGCTATTCCGCTGGCCGTAGCGCGGCTCCCTGCCCTCTCCGTCTTCGGCGGAAAAAGAGTTGTCGACCCAATGAAAAGTATCCGCGTCGGAGCTTGGGCCAAAGAAGATGCGATCTACTGAATCACTGTGTCCGGTTCGATTAGCGTCGCTGCGGGGTCATCAGAGATAACGTTTTGCCGAGATTCCTTCCGGATCGATTTGCATTTGTTCAGGTAATGGAGCGCAGCGCTGACCCGGCTGTGGCGATCAGACCGGCCGCTCAGCTTCAGCTTCGTGAAAATACAGCCGACGCGATTCTCAACGGTACGCACCGCGAGGCCCAGTTGGTCTGCTATTACAGAGTTACTCCATCCCTCGGCGATGGCGCCCAGCATCTCCCACTCGCGAGGTGTCAGACCGTCTGACAGGGTCCCGGAAGGGCTGATCAGATGCCCGACCAGCGACCTTTCAATCACACTGCCACCGTCTGCAACTATCAATATCGCCTGGACCAGCATATCGAAGCTGTCCAGGCCGTTTTGGAACAGAATCCCCGTGCCCGATGTGCCGCCGGACATCAGGTCGGCCGCAAGAACGGGATCCAGCTCATCCCCAATCAGCAGAATCCCGAGCCCAGGACGGACTGCCCTTGCTTCGATTGCGGTCCGAAAACCTCCGGCTTCGGGCAGATCGGCGTTGACCAGCATCAGATCCGCATCGCTGTCGATACAAAGCTTGAGAACCGACAACTCGTCGCGGGCTGCTCCCACGAACTCGACATCGCGGCGCTGGGCCATCGCCCTCGCAAGTGTGTCCCAGGAAAGGCCGTCACCGCTCGCGATTATCACCCTGGGCGCCCGGTTGCATCGCTCCGGCACCGGCCCGGATTGCAATAGATGATCCGTCATCAGCATTTCGTTATTCAATGCATCCCCCCAACAAATCTCTCTCGTTGCACAACAAAAGGCGGTCCTCGGTAGATTTCCGAGGACCGCCCGGTTTGTTTGCAGTCCCGCGCCCCCCGCCCGGGAGGCCGTATTCAGATCAATATTCGCCGACGAAACTTCCAGCCATGGAAGTCGTCCGGCGAATGCTCGTTGTTCAAGCTTCGCAGCTTTGTAACAGATCGTCCGCCGGGTACCCACGCGAATCGGATGGGTGAAAAATTTCTTACCAGTTGGGTATATGACGACGCCCGTGTCCGAGGGCTGAGCTCACGTTAATGCGTGATCGAATCGCGTCCTGAAAAGCGTGATTACCTGGTGCGGAAAACGCACGAGTCGATATGGACGGTTCACCCACACCAGGGGCCTGCGTTTCCACATCCGTTTCCGCAGTAAGTCCATAGTCTGGGGTATCCAGCGCGTTCAAACTTCTCGTTATGCAGGCCGGGTTGCAAGCTCGGTCGGCCGGTTCCTGGCACGCCAATGGGTGAAGTTTATTCACCCGGCGCTCCGAGGGGCCACGACAGACACCGAGTTGCCCGGCAGAGGCAATAAGGCTAGCGGGCGCTTACCAGGCGCCCGTGGACTGCACACAAACAGGGCGGTCCCAGATACGTGAAGTATCGGGGCTGCCTTTTTTTGTACCTCTGATATGGAGCTCAGGTGATTAGTTGCGCTAGAGCGGGGTCGCGCCCGACTTAGGGAATGAAGGGAACCAAGGGGGCAATGGAGAGATGAGACTAACAATCAAAACCAAGCTGATCGGCGGCTTTCTGGTCGTTGTTGCAATGTTGCTGGTGGTATTCGGAATCGCCTACAACGGGCTCACCAGCATGGGGAATGCGGCCGACGAGCTCGCTGTTTCGGCGAGTCTGGATGACGCCGTAATGAGCATGATTATCGGCCTTCTGGACGGCATGGACGTGGAATCCCGGTCTCTTATCGCGGGTTTCGACGCCGGGATGGAAGCTGAATTCCAGGCCAGCGTGGATGCCTTCGACGCAGCCGAAGACACCATCAGGAGTCTGGGCACAGCGCAACAGGGTGTCTTACTCGACGAGATGATCGTCGATCACGATAATTTCCAGGCGTCTGTGCAGGCTACGCTCGGGCTGGTTCGCGATGGGAAGCAGGGCGAGGCCGTAAGCAACTCGTTCGATATCACCGATCCGATCATCGAAGAGCTCCGCGGAGATCTCGGCGAACTCGAGGAAGAAGTTGAGGCCTTTGGTGACTCGGCCCTGGAGAACGCCGCGAGTACTGAGAGCAACGCCATCACGGTGCAGATAATCATCGTGATAATCGCGTCCATACTTGCCGTCTCCCTGGGCTACTGGCTCGCCAGGATGATCTCGACCGGCGTCGGGCAGATGCTTGTTGCAGCCGAAGGAATCGCCGATGGCGACCTGGACCAGGTGATCGACGTCAAGAGCAAAGACGAGATTGGAGACATGGCCAACGCGTTCACGCGCATGGTCGAGTACTTAAAGGGGATGGCCGGCGCCGCAACTACAATCGCCGATGGTGATCTGACCGCGGACGTGGTGCCCAAATCCGAGAAGGATGTCCTGGGCAACGCGTTTACGCGCATGATCGACTACCTGAAAGAGACGGCCGGCGTTGCAACGACCATCGCGAATGGCGATCTGACTGCGGACGTGGTGCCCAAATCTGAAAAGGATGTAATGGGCAACGCTTTCTCAACCATGATCACCACACTGCGCAGCACAATCGGCCAGGTAAACAACGCAGCGACCGGAATGGCAAGCGCAAGCGAAGAGCTCGCCTCAGCAGCCAACCAGGCCGGTGAAGGCACGAACGGCATCGCCAACGCAACCCAGCAGGTCGCCTCAGGCGCAGCCGAGCAGACGAAGAGCGTTGAAGTCGCCAACGAGACCGTCGGGCAACTGGCATCGGCAATCGAACAGATCGCAAAGGGCAGCCAGGAACAGGCGGTGGGCATTGAGAAGGCAGCCGAGATCGTGAGCCAGGTCTCCAATGCCTCAAACGAAATGGCCACGAACGCCCAGGCAGCTACCGAGAGCGCCCGCGTAGCCAACCAGGCCGCGCAGGAAGGCCTCGCGACTGTGCAGCAGTCCGTTGCCGGGATGGAGTCCATCTCCGAAGCCGTCAACGAAGCATCAAGGCAGATACAGGATCTGGGCAACCAGTCGGCTGAGATCGGCAAGATCATCTCCGTGATCGACGATATAGCTGCCCAGACGAACCTGCTGGCCCTCAACGCCGCTATTGAGGCGGCACGGGCCGGAGAGCAGGGCCGGGGCTTTGCGGTCGTGGCAGACGAAGTGCGCACGCTTGCAGAGCGCGTCACGGACGCGACCAAGGAGATCGCATCGCTCATCGAAGGCGTTCAGGCGGGCGTTGAAGCCTCCGTGAAGGCCGTCGGCGAAGGCGCAGAGCGGGTTGCCGGAGGCTCCGAACTGGCAATCGAATCGGGCAAGTCGCTGGAGGCGATACAGAAGGCGGTCGAGGACGTGACCGGGCAGATCGAACAGATCTCAGCCGCCGCGGAGGAGGTTTCCGCCTCTGCCAGCGAGATGGTCACAACCATAGACGGCGTCAATGAGATCGTGCAGCAGAACACTGCTGCCACTGAGGAGATGTCCGCGAGCAGCGGAGGAGTCACCAGTGCGATTGATGACATTGCATCAGTGACCGAGCAGAACAGCGCCGCCGCCGAGGAGGTCTCGGCCTCTACGGAAGAGGTGAGCGCGCAGGTCCAGCAGGTCGTTGCTTCATCAGGAACGCTCTCGGATATGGCCGGGCAACTGGCGGAAGTCGTTGCACAGTTCCGCCTGAGCGGGGACGGGCCGGAGAAGGAGCTGGCGCCGGCTACTTAGGACTCGGGGTTCTCTGGGTAGCCACCGCCTGAAACGGCCGAACTCCAACGCCCCGCCATCAAGCAGCAATGCATCGATGGCGGGGCGTTGGCACTGGCTACAGCGAGGGATTCTACGCGTGAGTGCCCAACCAAATTGCGCGTTGAGCGACAGCGGTTTTCCTCGAATATCACAGTTCCATCACGGCGCACGGTGGGTGACGCACTTAATTAAAAGGAGCCTAACGTCGATTTTGGGATATTGCACGGTCCATCTAAAACTAAATCCTCAACATCAGCCTTATGACAGATTCCGAAGCACCAAACAATTCAACGCGCGAGGAATGGCAGAACGTTCTGTGGCCCGCCTGCGCTTATATCGGCGGCCTTGAATGCGTGGCGCATGCGTTTTGCCGGCATCTTGGTCCCGACATCAGCGCAAAAGTCGCCGAGTTCGTGGGTAACGCCGAGCCCGGCGCCCGTCTCACCCTGCAGAAAAACAAAGACGGATTCACTTTGCAGATCACGAGTGAGGTGATTCGCGATGGGCGAATCGATGATGTTCAGTTGACTCGGCTGGCAAATATGAGCCAGGCAATGAACGGAGTGGCCGCGGATATCAACGCAAACCAGGATCCTGAGGACCGTCTGGATGATGCGACTGCGACACATGAGCGCAACGGGTCGATGTGACGTGTTAGTTCGGGCGCATCTGAAGCAGTTACAAAGTGGTCCCGGGGCACGGTAAGACCAACTTCAAATAACAGCTGGCAACGCCAATCAGGGCGAAGTCTAGACGTCGGATCAAGGGTGGAGGGGATCGTGGGGCACATATCAGCGGGGCTCGCGTCCCGCGCCCGAGCAGGGTCAATAACCGCGGAAGAAGAGACTATGCAGCCCCGCGGCGAAGAGGGGCGCTGATGCGGGTACATGGCGGTTCCTTACAGCGTCGGCGCGTCATGTGGCCGGGCCGTTCTTTCGGCCTGCGTCCGAAAATGATCATCTTTTTCGGACTTCCGTTCATCGTCATCGTGATAGCGATGAAATACGCCGAGTTCTATGGCATCCCGTTTACCGGTTTCGACGGCGAAGTAAGCGAACTGCGCACCGAAGCATTCAGCGATTTGAGCCTGGTGGCCGACCTGAAGCAGGACCGGCTGGAGCGCTGGCTCCAGAAGCGCCGAGACGACGCCAGCGTACTGGCAGACGCGGAAGATATTAAGCGGGACCTGCAAGAGGCATTGCTGGCACTCCAGCAGGCGGACGCACGAGGGGCTTCAGAGGCCGGCCGCTCCGGGGGCCGGCCGGAAGTGGACGAGGCGTACCTGAGGCTGGCCCAGCGTCTGACGTTGGTGAGGGACGCCTATGGCGTGTACGAGTCGGTCGGGATCGCTGACGCACGCACGGGCGGGATCGTGGTCTCTACCGACGCGGCGGCCGTGGGCCGCAGCGTGGGCAGCGAAGAATATTTCCTGGAGGTCTTGAAACCAGGGGCGAGTGGTCAGCTACTCCACGTCCTGGAGGATCCTCATCGGACGTCCGATCAATCGCCCTACCCTGAGCTAGTTGTCTCACGAAGGATCGCTGCTCCCGACGCCGACGTCACAGGCCGAACCGAGACCGCAGGGGTGCTGATCATGCAGGCGAGGCTCGACGACGTCGTTGGGCCGATTCTACTCACCGGCGATGGGCTGGGCCAGACCGGCGAAGCGCTGCTGGTCGGCCGGGACGCAAGGATTCTCACTTCGCTGGCACACCCCCTTTCTGACGGGAGCAGAGCCGAGCCCCTCCGTTACCAGATCACCGCGGCGCCGGCCACCCTCGCCGCTAGCGGCCTGAGTGGAACCATGAGCAGCAAAGACTATCGCGGCGTGCAGGTTCTCGCGGCCTACCGGTATATCCCGATAACGCCTGAGACGGGCTGGGGCCTGGTAGTCAAACAGGACGAGGACGAGGTCTTTGCTGCTCTGCGGCAGAGCGTGACGCACACCGCGTGGATTGGAATAGCGGGCGCCGTATTCGTGCTCGCGACGGCGTTCGTAGTCGCCACGGGCCTGACGCGTCCGATTCGGGCCCTTGAGAGCGCTGCTACCCGCTTCGGCAGGGGCGACCGCACAGCCCGCGTCGCCGAGACCTCGGGCGGCGAGATTGGCCGGCTGGCCCACGAGTTCAACACGATGGCGGCCTCTCTCGTTCAACGGGAGGAGGAGATCGAACAACGCTCTTTCCAACTGGAGGCTGCCAACAAAGAACTTGCGGCGTTTTCCTACTCGGTCTCCCACGACCTGCGCGGTCCACTGAGGACGGTCGACGGCTTCACCCGCATCCTGGAACAGGACCACGGAGCCGAGCTTTCAGATGAGGCCAGACGCTACCTGCGCCTGGTGAGGAGCGGCGCGCAGCAGATGGGAACCCTGATCGACGACTTGCTCGCGTTCTCCCGGCTTGGCCAGCAGCCCATCAAAAAGCAGCAAGTCGATCCAACCCCCGTGGTGCGCCAGGCGCTTTCCGATCTGCGCCCAGAGCAGGAAGGCCGCTCCGTCGAGATAGCCATCAGGCAGTTGCCTGAATGCGAGGCAGACCCGGCCATGCTCAGACAGGTGTACGCAAACCTGCTCAGCAACTCCCTCAAATTCACCCGGACCCGCGACCCCGCGGTGATCGAGATCGGCTTCATGGCCGAAAACGGAGCCAACGTGTATTTCGTCCGCGACAACGGCGTCGGTTTTGACATGAAGTACGCAGAAAAGCTGTTCGGCGTGTTCCAGAGACTGCACCGAGCGGAAGAGTACGAAGGCACCGGCGTGGGCACGGCGATCGCACAACGCATCGTCC
>JADFPB010000116.1 GCA_022562515.1 Chloroflexota bacterium
CGCCCCCCGGTTCATGCTCAAGCTTTTCACCGAGCGCGCCCAGCGCCTGAACTTACTAGGCTATCTGGGGCATATGTGGGAGCTGTATGCGATGTGGGCGTGGATTGGCGCGTTTCTGGCCGCCGTGATCGGTGTGCGCCCGCTGATCGGCGATCGGCTGGATTTGGCCAGCGCAATCGCCTTCGCAGTCTTCGCAGCCGGAGCCGTCGCCAGCTTCGGCGCAGGATTCGTAGCCGAGCGGTTCGGCCGAACATACACGACGGCCGGTCTCATGCTCATGTCTGGATCGATCGCGCTTGGGATCGGATTCATCCCGTTCGATCTCGAAGTCCTGATCGTGGTTCTGGCGCTGCTGTGGGGTGCCGCGGTGGTCGCGGACTCAGCCCAGTTCTCCACGGCGATGACCGAGCTGAGCGACCCTGCCTATCGCGGGACGATGCTGACCTTCCAGACCGGCATCGGCTTCGCCCTGACCGCGGTCACGATACGGCTGGTGCCTATTATCGAACAATCGTCCGGATGGGGCTTCGCCTTCGCCCTGCTGGCAATCGGACCCGCGCTCGGCGCCCTGTCGATGCTGCTGTTGCGCCGGTTGCCGGAGGCTGAGTTGATGGCGGGAGGAAACCGCTAGCCACCCGGGAGCTCCCTCGGCGCTAGCCGGCAATCGCTAACCAGAGACCCGGCTCCACTTCCGCAGGCTGATCACCTCGCGCGGCGGATCCTGCAACGAGCCATACGCCGTATAGGCCACTTCGGCCACGTAAACGGACCCTTCGGAGTCTACGGCGATTCCATGCGGGGCGAGGAATTGGTCAGGCGCTTCGCCGGGCAGATCGGCGCCGAAGTGAGTGATTTTGTTGAACTCGCTGTCCAGTACGCTGACCCGCTGTCCCAGCCGCGGCACACCCTGCTGAACCGGGGGCGGACCGGCCTCCCCGACGTAAATCGCCTCGTCATCGCCGCGTCCAAGTGCGATGGCCATCGGCCTGTGCATATGCACCTGCTGAATGAACTCCCCATCTTCCGTGAACACCTGGAGGCGGAAATTCTCACGGTCGCATACGACGACCCGGCCGTCTTTGGTGACGATGATCCCGTGCGGCAGGCTGAACTGCCCCGGGCCGGTACCCGGCTCACCCCACGACAGCACGTGGGTGCCGTCCGGCCTGAACCTGTGCACGCGTGAGTTGCCATATCCATCGGTGATAAACAGATCGCCCGAAACCGGAGAGATCCACGCATCCGTCGGCCGGTTGAATGTGCCTCCGGCCTGCCACTCAGCCGGCGTTCCAGGCGTCCCCAGGACGAAGATTAGATCTCCGCCCGTGGTCATCTTCTTTACCGAGTGGTCAAGGTCATCGATCAAGAAGAGATCGCCATCGGGAGCCGAGTACGCTCCGTGCGGTCTCTGAAAGTCTCCGGCGCCCCAGGTTTCCACAAAACGGCCGCTCTGCTCGAAGACCATCAAAGGATTCCGGCCGCGGTTGAAAACGTATACATGGTCATCCGGGCCCACGGCGACGGATGTCGCCTCCTTGAATGCGAGTCCATGAGGGATGGCGGGCCATCCAATGACCGGCTCAAAAACGGTGCTTGATGTTGGAGTCTGAGGCATGTGTCTGGTACCCGGGACCGGGCCTCCGGTCAGAAAGCTGCGAGAAGGGGCGCCGATGAATCCGATGAACGGGGAAAGCGCGGCGGGAGTATACACCGGCGACTCCGGTGCGCCCGCACCCCTGGTTCGCCGGGACAGCCCGGGATGGCTTGATACGGGAGGCTTCGGCCGGACTATTATTGGCGCACACTTTTCCCAAATTTCCGAAAACCCCTGAGGAGGGCGATTGAGCACTCTCGTCGGCAATCCGGTCAGAACGATAACCGGAGCCATCGCACGAGTGACGGGCATGTACTACGGCTGGAATGTTGCCGCCGTCGCCTTCCTTTCGACCGGTGTGAGCGTCGGTATAACCGGCTACGCCTTTGGCGCCTTCATCGAGCCGCTGGAAACCGAGTTCGGCTGGACCCGGACAGAGATAAACGTCGCCATCGCCCTGAGCTTCGTCTCGGGTCTTGTCGCGCCCATCGTCGGCCGGTTGATGGATCGGTACGGCGCCCGGCCGGTGATGGTCGCCTCGCTCCTGTTGATGTCGGCCGGTTTTTTGCTGAGGGGTGTGACCGCCGAACTCTGGCAGTTCTATCTCTTCAGCGCCATCGTGAGCGTTGGAATGCCGGGCGCGACGATCTTGCCGGCCGGCCGCCTGGTGGGCATCTGGTTCCCCCGGAAACGCGGAAGAATGATGGGGCTGGTCACCGCGGGGAACAACTTCGGCGGATTAACCATCGTGCCGCTGGCCACAGCGATCATCGCACTCGCCGGATGGAGGTGGGGCTTCGCCTCACTCGGCTTCATCTCCCTGTTCCTGGCCGTCGTGGTTTTTCTGGTCGTCCGTGAAAATCCACCTGATTCTGGTCAGGAAGGCGGCCGGAGCACTGCCACTCGCGGCGGGCAGCTCAGTGGGGTCATGAGCCGGGAGGCTTTTCGTTCACCGTCTTTTTATCTGATCACGGTAGGGATCACGTTCGGGGCGTTTACATACTCCGTCATCCTCACCCAGTTGATCCCACACCTGGAAAACGAGGGCTTCAATCGAGGTGCTGCCGCTGGCGCGCTGACGATGATGGCCGCCTTTGGGCTTATTGGCAAAATCATCTTCGGGTTCGCCAGCGAGAGCATCACAGCGAGGCTCTCGTTCATAGTGAGCCTGGTGATTCAGGCCACCGGCCTGCTTCTGTTCATCGTTGCCGGCGGTTCCGGAATGGTGTGGGTGGCGGTCGTCGTTTTCGGCATCGGCTTCGGCGGCATGGGAGCGCTCAACGCCCTGATCGTCGCAGAGGCGTTCGGCCTCAGGGCATTCGGTTCGATTATGGGCATGGTCAGCATGGCCGGAATCTTCCCGCATCTGGCCGGGCCGATATTCGCGGGAGTTCTTTTCGACGCCACGGGCAACTACACGCTGGCCTTTGCCATCATCGTGGGCCTCTATCTGGTCGGCGCGATTGCGCTGCTGACGGCCAGGTCTACGCCTCTCCCTACACCGGAAAGTGACGCGGAGGCGACCGCCTAACTATCGAGTTCGGCGACTATGCCCTTCGCGTAGCTGAGGCTCTTCTGGTCCTGATAGAACTGATCGCCCGCCGAGGCGCCTTCGATCGCCAGGTATCCGGCATAATCGGCATCCACCATCGCGGAGATGGCGAAGCGGTAGTCGATCTCGCCATCCTGCAGCGGCACACGGAGGAACACCGAACGCTCGTTTTCCGGATGGTTTATGCGATGCAGGTTCTTGCAGTGCCAGTAGACCGAGATCGGCGCCAGCTCGGTGATCGTCGTCTCGGTCGGCTCCTCCGGCGTGTCATACGTCCAGAGAACATTGCCGAGGTCCGGGTTGACGCCGAAGTTGGGCCTGTCCACGAGCTTATGGACGAGCTTACCGGACCACGAGTTGTCGACCAGCGAATTCTGATGGACCTCCACCGAAATTTTGATGCCTTTCGGCGCGGCCCTATCGGCGGCCTTTCGCAGCTCGTCTGCAAGTCGTTCGTAGTCATAGATCATGGCGTCGCGGCTGGCGTCCTGGGATACCGGCCATCCCGGCGAGCTGTTGCGGCCGTTCGGCTGGCGCGCGGGAGCGCTGAGGGCGCCGTTGACCACGTCTGCTCCGACCTGCTCCGCGGCGTCGATCATTCGCGATAGCTTATCCACGTTGTCGGCGTAGCCACGCGCTGCCACAAGAGAGCCTCCGCTCCGTATCGCCAGCACAGGCGTGCCGGCGTCCGCGAGCCGCTTCCCGAAGGCCTTTACCCCTGAGTCATCATCGAACGACTCGAGAACCTGGAAGCCGATTTCGAGGCCGTCGAAGCCGATTTCTGTTGTCTTGGCAAGGAAGGCGTCGTTGTAGGCGTTGGGGTCTGGAGACCAGCTATCGTTGACGTCCGGGTAGAGCGTGTGGCGGCGGTTCGCGTAGCAGTACTTCATGTCTCATCCCATTCGTGCGCCGATACGTATCAAAGAGGGGGCGTGGAGCGGCGGGAGTTTAGCACAACAATCCGCCAGCTCAGGACGATCCTTTGCCGCCGCCGCCCTATTCGTTCTACACTCGAATGCGCAAACCCCGGAAACCTTCCTCTCCGCCCGGCGCGGGTATGGACTGGTCGGTTTCACAAGCCTGCAGCGCCCACCGCAGAGGAGTGATATATCGCCACCGCAACGCGCATCCAGACTGGCGCCTCGTCCCCGACTTCTGACTTCGGCGATCTCAAGCAGATCATAGCGGCGGCCGGTCTGCGGGCGGCCCAACCTCGCTTCTACGTCTCCAAAGCCGTATTACACTCCCTGGCCCTCTCGGGCGTCGTTGCGCTCGCCCTGTGGTCGCCGCACCCGGCAGTGCTCGTCGCAAGCGCCCTCCTGTTCGGTTTCATGCTCACGCAAAACGGCATGCTCGGGCATGATGTAGCTCATCGCCAGGTTTTCCGGAAAGGACCCGGAGTGGCCATCGCCGGGTGGATTCTGGGAAATCTGCTGACGGGTATCAGTTACTCCTGGTGGACCCGCAAGCACAACCTTCACCACGCAAACCCGAACCACGTCACCGATGACCCCGACGCCAACTACCCGATACTTGCCATGTTCCCGGAGCAGATCGCCGACCGCTCGAAATACCTGCTTCCGGTAATCGCCATGCAGGCATACCTGTACCCGTTCTTTGCTCTGTTTGTGTTCATCAGCATGCGGGTTGGCAGCATCGAGCAGCTCTTCGGTCGCGGTACGCCCAATCGGATACCCCAGGCAATCGGTATCGCGTTGCACTGGTCGCTCTTCGGCCTGCTGCTTTCGCAACTCGGCGGATGGCCCGAGGCGCTCACGTTCCTGATCGTCAGCCAGCTTACCTTCAGCCTGTACAACGTCTCCGTTTTCGCCCCCAACCACAAGGGGATGGCGATGATGTCGGACGATAATCCACTCGATTTCTTGCGGACGCAGGTGCTCACCGCCCGCAACGTGCGAGGGAGCCGGTTTGTCGACTTCTGGTACGGCGGCCTCAACTACCAGATCGAGCACCACCTCTTCCCATCCATGCCCCGCAACCGGCTCAGTGACGCCCAGCCGCTAATCGAGAAATTCTGCGCCGATAGGGGCGTTTCGTACCACGAAACCACGGTTGCCGAGTCCTACCAGGAGATCTTCCAGCACCTCAAGCGCGCCAGTGCGCCGATCAGAGAGGGCCGCCACAGGGCGTGATTCCTGGGGCGCCGCTTCCCCGCCGTCAGCCGTCCTCGTCGGGGCCAGCACCTTCATGTTCTGGCTCTCCCTTTATCTCTACGTTCCGATTCTTCCGCTGCAGGCTGAGCGGGTAGGTTCGAGCCTATCGATGGTCGGCTTGATCATCGCCTCGTATGCCATTGCCCAGATCGCGCTTCGCATCCCGATCGGCGTATCGGCCGATATCGTGGGCAGGCGGAAGCCGTTCGCCGTCGCGGCCCTGGCCCTCTCCACCATCGGTGCCATCGGTCTCGCGCTGGCGCCAGATCCATGGACACTTTTCGCAGCCAGGACCGTTACGGGCATCGCCGCGGCCGGCTGGGTTGCGATCACCGTGCTCTACGCCTCCTACTTCACGCCTGAGCGCTCGGGACAGGCAATGGCTCGGATCATGTCCATCAACACGGTCGCACTGGTGCTCGCCTCCCTCGCCGGGGGCTTGATCTCGGACCGATTCGGCCCGGAAGCCACCTTCTATGCCGGCGCCGCCGCAGGGGTGGCGGGCGTCCTGCTGCTCTCGCGGGCGAAGGAGCCACGATCGGAGATCAGGCAGTCTTACACCAGGGGGCACTTCTTTGAGGTTGCTCGAACTCCACTACTACTCGTCGTGGGCGGCATCGGCATCCTGGTTCAGTTCGTTACCTTCGCCGCCAGTTTCGGATTCATACCCCTCTATGCCCACCGAATCGGTGCCTCGGACGCTGAGGTTGGCTATGTGCTGTCTGTAATGCTGGTGGCCGCCCTCGCTGGGACTTTGATCTCGACGTATCTTGTCGCCAGGCTCGGACACCGGGCCGCGATCATGATCGGGTCCATCATCATCGCGGCATCGATGGCTATCGTCCCGTCGGTGGAAGCCGTGGGCATCCTGGCGTTGAGCCAGGCCGTTGGCGGATTCGGACGCGGCCTCGTCAATACGGTCCTCATCGGACTCAGCCTGCGGGCAGTTGCCCCCGCCCAGCGCGCGACGGCGATGGGCATCTACCAGGCGATCTACGCCATCGGCATGATGAGCGGCCCGCTCGTTGGCGGGCTCGTGGCTGACACGTCCGGGCTCGACACGGTCTTCTACATGGTCGCCATCGTCTCGATAGCGGCTGGCTTACTGGGATTCGCCCGGCCCGTGCCGGGGCGGCGCTCGCCCGCTCTAAACTAACCAGATGCTAGTCGGAAAAGAGCGGCTGGCTCCAGGCCTTCGGACCGCGAGACGAGTAGACCGTGGCGCGAACGTAGAGCTCGCCTGCCGGCGGCACGAATCGCGCCTCCTGGCCTACTTCGATCGCCAGCTCCCGGCCGTCTCTGCCGCGAAAGACCGTCGTAAAAAGTTCCGCCCTGTACGGCTCCATCTCGATGACGATCTCGTCCCGCGCAACTTTCATATCGTGGATGTTCACGCCGGTTGAGGCGTAGAAATCGCCCCGGCGCATCCCATCCATCAGGGCGTCTTCCGACTCTTTTTCGGCATTCACGACTATCCATCCCCGTCCCGGGTTGCCGAGCTGGGGGCTGAACTCGTCAACGTAGTGATGCGAGTCGTCTGTGGCCACTCCCATGACGCGCTTGCCGGCGCTCAGAACGAAATCCCACATCTCCTCGGGGCTTGGGTGGCCGCCACCACCGAAAGAGTTGATGTCCGGGTGGCCGTTGAACACCTCCATCGCCCACGCTCCCTCCGTTGCGACGATGTCCTCGCCGGTGATCGCCCAGGCATGATTCGGATGGTTTATCGTCGCCAGCGCGCCTTCTGCCACTACCCTCCTAACGTTTTCCTGCAGCGTCTCGCGAACCGATCCCTCGTCCGCCGGCTCTACAAGCGTGCGCAACCCGATTCCGTTTACGTGAACGGGCTTGGTGCGGCCGAAGATCCTGCTCGAGACCTCCTCGCCGGGGATGAGGAGCGGCCACTCGCCCGGCTGCGCATTAGCCTCGTCCAGTATCGTCACGTGGTTGTGGTCTGACAGCACGAGAAAGTCGTAGCCGTGTTCCCGGTACCAGGCCGCGACATACTCCGGCGAAGCGTCACCGTCGCTCTCGGTCGTGTGGGTGTGCAGGTTGCCCTTCAGCCATCTCGAATTTGACATGGCGGGCATCCTAACAGGCGTCCGGCCGCGTTCTCACAGAAGTCAATGAGACCGGATCTTATCCCGAAAAGACCGGCTGGCTCCACGCCATCGAGCCGCGCGACGAATAGACCGTAGCGCGAACGTATAACTCGGACTTCGGCGGCGCGAATCGAACTTCCTGCCCTTCTTCGGTCGCCAATTCGCGGCCGTCCACCCCGCGAAAGACCGTCGTGAACTTCTCGGTATCGTATGGCGCCATTTCGATGACAATCTCATCCCGGCCCGATTTCATGTCGTAGATGGCCACGCCGGACGAGGCGTAGAACCTGCCCAGCCGCATCGCCTCCATGAGCGCATCCTCCGACTCTTTCTCGGCGTTTACCACCACCCAGCCACGCCCCGGGTTGGCGAGCTGCGGGCTGAACTCATCGACGTAGTGATGGGAATCATCGGTCGCCACCCCCATCACCCTGCGCCCGCTGCTCAGAACGAGGTCCCAGATCGCCTCCGCGCTCAGGTGGCCGCCGCCGCCGAAGGTATTGGTGATCGGATGGCCGTTGTAGACCTCCATCGCCCACGTTCCTTCCGTGGCGGCGATCTCCCCGGCATTGATGATCCACTTGTAGTTCGGATGGTTTATCGATGCCAGGCCGCCCGCGGCCACGATTCTCGATACGTTCTCCTGAAGCGTCTCCAGAACCGACTCCTCGTGCGCCGGCTCCACGAAGGAGTGCAACCCGATTCCGTTCACATGCACCGGCGCCGTGTTGTTGAAGAGCCTGCTGGTGACCTCCTCGCCGGGAATGAGCAGCGGCCACTTTCCGGGATTCGAGCCGGCATCCTCCAACACCGTCAGATGGTTGTGGTCCGACAGAACGAGAAAGTCATACCCGTGTTCCCGGTACCATTCAGCCACATGCCCGGGGGAGGCGTCGCCATCGCTCTCGGTCGTGTGGGTGTGCAGGTTGCCCTTGAACCAGCGTGTTTTCGGCATGGCCGGCATCCTAACAGGCCGTCGGCGGCGTGCTTCCGGATAGTTGAGGAGACCAGAGAGTGGCAGACAAGAGAACCGTTCTGATAACCGGCGCGAGCGGATACGTGGCGTCCCAGATGCTCGGCGAGTTCCGGGAGCGATACGACCTGCGCCTGATCGACGTCAAAACGACTGACCGGGACGGCAACGAAGTCGCCGGAGTTGAGATCGCAGACCTGATCGACACGGATCGGACCGGTTACGCCCGCCACTTCGAGGGCGCAGATGCCGTCGTTCACCTGGGATTCAAGAGAAGCGGCGGTGGTTTCAGCGGGGACGGGCCGGCGGCAATCGACCGCTTCCAGTCAGAACACGAGAACGTCCAGATGGCGAACAACGTCTATCGCACTGCCTATGACGCCGGCGTTCGCCGCGTGGTCATGGCCAGCTCCAATCACGCCGCCGACTGGTATGAGCACGCCCTGATCCACTCCCGGAAGCTGGAGATGGTTTCGCCGAACGACGTGCCGGTCTCCGACAACTTCTATGGCTGGGCGAAAGCCGCCTACGAGCTACTTGGCTTCCCGTACGCCAGCGGCATCTTTGGGCGCAAGCTTCAGGTGGTCCAGATCCGGATAGGCGCGCCGCGTGAGGTCCCCGGCGCCCATTACGAGGGCGACCTGGACGAGCAACACACCGGCGGCTCCGGCCTGACGAATTTCAAGAGAGACCTTGGCGCACACCTCAGCAGCCGTGACCTCACTCAGCTGGTCCGGCGCGCCATCGAGACCCCGAACATAGAGCGATCGGACGGCGTTCCCTGGCAGGTCGTCTATGGCATATCAGGCAACACCCGGGCGTTCTGGTCGCTCGAAAGCGCCAGGGCCGTACTCGGCTATGAGCCGGAAGACGACTCAGAGGTCAAGTACGCGGCAGACATAGCGCGGCTGTTGACCGCAAAGGACGCGGGCATAGGCGGCGGAAAAGTGGGCGGCTAGTTAAGTTGAAGTGCAGCTCGCCACTACGGGACTACAGATTTTCGGTATCCATGCGCACCCCGTAGGGGATGGGCTCGCCCATCCCGAGCCGTGTCCGCCGGCCACCCGGGAGGGCGGGCAGTAACCCGCCCCTGCCAGATGCTCGCGATAGCCCCAACCCTGCGGGGGCAAATTCGTCCCCGCATCGGCCGCAAACGCCCCCAGCCCCCTCAGC
>JADFPB010000117.1 GCA_022562515.1 Chloroflexota bacterium
ATTGGATCATCTGATCTTATTGGATGGTTTCCTTTGCCGCCTGCTTATGGCCGGCACTCTACTTTCCTGGCAATCGAAGTTAAATCAAAAAAAGGAGTTATCCGCAAAGAACAAATATTATTTATAAAAGCCGTTAAGGATGCCGGAGGGATCGCTTTTATTGCACGATCTATTGAGGACGTTCGGAAAGAATTGGGGGGATTGTGAAAGAACTTGATTTTAGAGGGCTTGCTGATTTTTTGTTGGGTTTGTCTCGAGAATTGTGTGTTAAATGGTTGCCAGGTGGGGAGTTAAAAGGGAAAGAATATGTGTGTGGGAATCTGCTTGGATCCCCAGGGGAGTCATGTAGTGTCAATATTGACACCGGCCGGTGGGCTGATTTTGCCAACGATCAAAAAGGTGGCGACTTCATATCGCTTTATGCCGCGATCCAGAATATTGAACAAGGGGTTGCGGCCAAACAACTCGCTTTTGAACATAATTACAATCTTCAAACCATATTAGCCGAGCCGTATGCAGAGCGCAAGTGAGATGGCGTTTGCGGTAATCTGACCTTTGAACCTATTCCGAACATCTAACGGGATGCGCCGTCGCGTTCATTACGTCATTCCGTCTGGGGGCGCAGTCATTGGAGAGGATCGATTGGGTTCACGAAATAAGAAGAGAGCACGCGCATCCAGGGCGCTGAGCACCGGTAATTTGCAGGCGAAGTTCGGCATTGATGAGAGCCCACGCGGCTGGCCAATCGCGATCAGCTGGGGTGTGGCGCTCACGGCGGTGATGCTGGTGTTTGCCGTGGTGGTGAACATATGGATTGGCCGCAGCATCCACTGGGACTGGGTGGCCGGGTTCGGCGCCCTGTCGTTGGCGGGCCTCAGCGCGGGCAGACGTGCCCGAATACTCTGATTTCTCTGATCGATTCGTGCTGACCGATCCTCATGCCAAACCCACGCACGCCCATGCACAGTGGGTATTATCTCGCCCGGGCTTTGCCTGCCGGTGATCCGACTTAAGTATCCAACTGGGAGGATGAAAATTGCGATCGATTGAGGATGTTGCTTCTGATCTGGGCCTTGAGTGGAAAGATCTTGAGCCTTACGGCCGCGACAAGGCGAAGATTCCGCTGGATAGCTTTCCAGGCTCTGGTTCCGAATCGGGCAATTCTGGGAAGCTCATCGTCGTAACGGCAATCACTCCGACTCCGGCCGGTGAAGGCAAGTCGACCACTGCCGTGGGATTGACGCAGGGCCTGGGGCTGATCGGCAAGCGTGTGGCGCTCACGATCAGGCAGCCGTCGCTGGGCCCGGTATTCGGCATGAAGGGCGGGGGAACCGGCGGGGGCAAGTCGGTGGTTCAGCCTGCGAACGATATCAACCTTCATTTCACGGGCGATTTCCACGCGATGGAGACGGCCCATAATTTCCTGGCTGCGATGGCTGACAACGCTGTCCGGGCGGGGCATCTTGCTGCGGAGGACATCACCTGGCGGCGGGTCACGGACGCTGAAGACCGTGCGCTGCGGAGCATCACGCAGGGCCTCGGCGGACGCATGGACGGTCCGTTGCGGCAGACCGGTTTCGACATATCGGCGGCGTCAGAGATCATGGCGATACTGGCGCTGGCGACCAGCTATGCCGATCTTCGCGAGCGGCTCGGTGACATCGTGATCGGGTGGACGAAAGAGAAAACGCCGGTGCAGGCGCGCGAGATCGGTGCGGTCGGGGCGATGATGGCCCTGCTGAAGGACGCCTTGAAGCCGAATCTTTGCCAGACGACGGAGGGCCAGCCGGCGATCGTGCACATGGGGCCTTTCGGGAATATCGCGCATGGCTGTTCTTCGATAGTTGCGGATCTCCTTGCCACGAGTGCCGTGGAGTACACGATTACCGAGGCTGGTTTTGGCGCCGACCTGGGTTTCGAGAAATTGATGGACATTAAGGTCCGCCAGGGCGGCCCGAAGCCTGCCGCGGCGGTGGTGGTGTGCACGGTGCGTGGGCTGAAGTGGCACGGCGGGGTGGAGATGAAGGAGATGAGCTCACCGAACGTCGAGGCAGTCGTGGGGGGCGCGGCCAACCTGCGGCACGCCATCGGCGTCGTGAAGAAGTTCGGTCTGCCGGTGGTAGTCGCGATCAACCGCTTCCCCGACGATTCGTCCGAGGAGGTCGCGGCGGCGCGGCGTATTGCCGAGGAGTCGGGCGCTATGGCGGCGGTTGAGGCGAAGGGGTTTGCCGAGGGCGGCGCCGGTATGACGGAGCTTGCGGAGGCGGTGGTCGCTGCTGCGGAGGGCGGCGCGGACGTAAAGCTGCTCTACGAGGACGGCGATTCGACGTTCGACAAGGTGGACAGGCTTGCGAAGGGGCTCTATAACGCCGGCGAGGTGACCTGGGGGCCGATGACCCGGACGACGACGCGGCGGTTTGAGGCGAACGACTGGCACTTTCCCATCTGCATGGCGAAGACGCATCTATCGGTATCGACGGACCCCAAACTGAGAGGCGCGCCGACGGGCCACACCCTTCACGTCCGGGAGGTGAAGGTTTCTGCGGGAGCGCGGCAATTTATAGTCCTCGCTGGTAACATCGTTACGCTTCCGGGCCTCCCATCCAAGCCGAACGCATTTGATATCGATCTGAATGATGCTGGAGAGGTAGTGGGCCTTCTGGGCACCTGAGTGTGCGGCCGGAGGGCTTTACCGGTCCGGCCGGCGCCGCTTATGACTACGAGTACCGTTCACATACCAGCAACCGATACCCTGGTTGAAGTTAACGGTGTTGGCGTTCCCTATCGGGAAGGCGGGCGCGTGCTTGGCGCGTTGCGAGAGGCCGGTTTCGAGGTCCCGACGCTCTGCTATGAGAGCCGGCTCGAACCCCAGGGCACATGCAGGATGTGCCTTGTAGAGGTCGAGGTGGACGGCCGCGTCGAGCAGGTCGCTTCCTGCACCGCGTTCCAGCAGCCGGGCATGAAGGTGACGACCCACGGGGAGGCGATCAGGGACTACCGGCAGACTATTCTGGAGATGCTGCTCTCCGAGACCGGGCCGCAGGGCCAGTGCCCGAAATGCCAGTCATTCAAGACGTGCGAATTTCATGCTGCGGTGGACGAATATGAGGCGCTGCCGGGGCGTTTTAGAAAACTGCCTCAGCGCGAGAAGGCGGCCGACCCGAATCCGTTCATTCAGCGTGACTACGACTACTGCATTGCCTGTTACCGCTGCACGGCCGTGTGCAATGACTGGGAGATGGCAGGCGCAATCACCCTTGACGGCCGGTCGCAGTCGACCCGGATTTTCACGTTCTTCGACAACGAGTTGTTGCAGAGCCCGTGCACCTTTTGCGGTCAGTGCATAAACACCTGCCCGACCGGTGCGTTGACCGATCGGAAGATCGTTGGCAAGACATCGGCTGAAAAGCTGGAGCGGACGAAGACGATCTGCCCCTACTGCGGGGTTGGCTGTGGGATTCAGCTTCTTACGCAGGATGGGGAGTTGATGGGCAGCGAGCCTGATTTCGATGCGCCATCGCAGGGTTCGCTCTGTGTGAAGGGCCAGTTCGGCTCCTGGGACTTCATCAAGAGCGAGGAGCGTCTGCGCCACCCGCTGATTCGCAAAGACGGTGTGCTTCAGCCCGCGTCGTGGGAAGAGGCGCTCGGGCTCGTTGCCTCCCGCTTCAAGAGCGTGATGGAGACAGACGGCCCGGATGCGATTGTCTGCTGGGCCTCGGCGCGCTGCACGAGTGAGGCGAACTACCTGATGCAGAAGTTCGCGCGGGTGGCGATAGGCACGAACAATATCGATAACTGTTCCCGGACCTGACATGCCCCAACGGTCGCCGGTCTGGCGGTCATGGTGGGCAAGGGGGCGATGAGCAACTCGATCGAGGAGCTTGCGGGGAGCGAATTCCTGCTGGTCATTGGCTCCAACACCACCGAAACACACCCCGTGATCTCGCTCCGCATGAAGAAGGCGGTGCGCAACGGGGCGAAGCTGGTCGTCGTCGACCCTCGGAAGATCGAGCTGACACGGTGGGCGACGCGGCACATTCAGCTGAAGATCGGGACCGATATCGCGTTTCTCAATGCGATGTGCCACGTGATAGTGAAAGAGGGTCTGTACAACCGCGAGTACATCGAGAACCGGACGGAGGGGTTCGAGGCGCTCAGAGATCATCTTGAGATGTATACGCCCGAGCACGCGGAGTCTATCTGCGGCGTTCCGGCCCAGATGATCGTGGATACTGCGAGGGAGTATGCGGGCGCGTCTCCGAAGGCTGCGATCTGCTACACGCTGGGCATCACTGAGCACTCGTGCGGCTCGCACAACGTGCAGGCGGTGGCCAACCTGGCGATGTTGTGCGGCAACTTCGGGCAGGAGAACGCGGGCGTGAACCCGCTGCGCGGGCAGAACAACGTGCAGGGCGCGAGCGACATGGGGGCCCTGCCGACGGACCTGCCTGGATATCAGAAAGTGGAGCGGCCCGGCGTACTGGAAAAATTCGAGGCGGCGTGGGGCGTGAAGCTTCCCCGGCGTCGGGGGCTGACGAAGATCACGGCGCTTGACCAGATGGTGCGCGGGCGGATGAAGGCCGCGTACATCATGGGCGAGAACACGGTGGTCTCCGATGCGCATGCGTCACACAGCAAACGGGCCCTGGAGGCGTGCGAATTCGTTGTCGTCCAGGATATTTTCCTGACCGATACGGCGAAGCTTGCAGACGTCGTTCTGCCTGCTGCCGCGTTTGCGGAGACGGACGGTACTTTTGCCAACAGCGAGCGTCGGGTGCAACGGGTGCGGAAGGCGGTGGAGCCGCCGGGCGAGGCGCGCGAGGACTGGCGTATTCTGCTGGATCTGTTCGAGGCCATGGGCGCCCCGCAGTCGGTCAGCAGCCCGTCCGAGATCTGGGATGAGATCGCGAGCGTTGCGCCTATTCTCGGCGGCATCTCGTACGATCGGCTCGACAAAGAGGGCGGCTTGCAGTGGCCCTGTCCGACGGCCGATCACCCGGGGACGATGTACCTGCACAAAGATGAGTTCGAGTCTGGGAAGGGCGTGCCCGGATTCTTCGCCCCCGTCGACCACATCCCGCCGGCCGAGGAGCCGGACGATGAGTATCCGCTGGTGCTGACTACCGGGCGGCGGCGCTCGACGTACCACACGGGCACACAGACCGGCCGGGTAACCGGCTTCGAGCTGCTCGTTCCGCACGAGTGGGCGGAGATCAGTCCCGAGGACGCCGCCGAGCTGGGCATCGAGGATGAGGAGACTGTTCGCGTGTCGACCCGAAGGGGAACCGTTGAGGTTCATGCCAAGGTCACCGACATGTCGCCGCGCGGGGCCATCTTCATGAGCTTCGCGTTCCCTGACGAGACGATGACGAACGTCCTGACCAGCGACGCGTACGACTTCATCACTGAGACGCCGGAGTTCAAGGCGTGTGCGGTGAAGGTTGAGAAGATCGCTGCATCGAAAGCCGAGTCGTCAGCGGCGGACTAAGAGCCGTGCGGGAGTGTCTCGCAAAGGCGCCAAGGCGCAAAGATCAGGTTAATTTAATTCCCGATTCCTTCGCGTTCTTTGCGGCTTTGCGTGAGATATCCTGCCGGTGGCGGATTGCGAGAAGGGACGGGAATGGATAGCAGGTGGGACGGGAAGCGGGCGGCGGGGTACGGGGATGACCTGCTCGCGCTGCGGGCATATTCCTCACGTTTGCTTGGCGCTAATTCCGATCTGGTGCTGCATGGCGGTGGGAACACGTCGGTCAAGATCGATGGCGTTGACCTGCATGGCGAGCCGCAGCGACTGCTCTATGTGAAGGGCAGTGGCTGGGACCTGGCGTCTATTGAGCCGGCGGGCTTCGCCCCATTGCGCATCGAGCCGGTGCGGCGGCTGGCCGAGCTTGAGTCGCTGAGTGACTCAGACATGATGCGGTCGCTCCGCTCGGCGTCCGTAGACCCTGATGCGCCTGCGCCGTCTGTCGAGACGATCACGCATGCGCTCGTGCCGCACCGGTTCGTTGACCACACGCATGCGGATGCGGTTGTGACTATCTCGAACACGTCTGATGGGGCCGACCGGCTGCGCGATCTGTATGGCGACGAAGTGCTTGTCGTGCCGTATGCCATGCCGGGATTTGTGCTGGCGCGGCTGATCGCCGACCTGACCGCCGGTGTCGACTGGGCATCGCTGCGGGGCATGGTTCTGATGAATCACGGCGTCTTCACTTTTGCCGGCGACGCGCGGGCCAGTTATGAGGCGATGATCGAGATCGTCTCACGCGCCGAGGCGGCGGTGGCCGGGTCTTTGCATGCGGTGGCGAAGTCGTCGTCGTCCTCGGACGAGGGGGATCTGTTGAAGCTGGCGACGCTTCGGCGGGCGGTGTCGGAGGCCGCGGGGAAGGCGATGATCGCGCGGCTGAACGACTCTGACGGGGCGGTGGGGTTTGCCGGGCGGCGCGACGCGGGCGAACTGGCCGGGCGGGGATGCCTCACCCCGGATCATGTGCTGCACACGAAGCCGTCGCCGGTGGTGGTCGGCGATGAACCTGCGGCGGACGTTGCGGAGTTCGGCCGGCAGTACGAGGCGTATTTTTCTCGCAATGCCGGGCCGGAGCACACGCAGCTCGACCCGGCGCCGCGCTGGGCGATCTGGCCGGGCGCGGGTATCGTCGGATTCGGGCCGACGGCGGGTCGTGCGGGCATCGTCGTCGATATCACGGCACAAGCGATCAGAGCGATGCAGGCGGCGGAAGAACTTGGCCGCTGGAACCCTCCCGGTGAGAAGGATCTGTTTGACGTCGAGTACTGGGAGCTGGAGCAGGCCAAGTTGAAGCGCGGCGGGCCGGGTCCTCCTTTGCAGGGAAAGATCGCGCTGGTGACGGGCGCGGCGAGCGGAATCGGGCGGGCGTGCGCAGAGGTATTGCTGGCTCAGGGCGCGGCGGTTGCGGCGCTGGACGTGAACCCGGCGGTGATCGAGCTGTTCGATTCAATTGCCGCCGCGGGGTTCGTCTGTGATGTGACTGACTCCAGGGCGGTGGACGCTGCTGTGGATGGCGCGGTCAGGCGTTTCGGGGGGCTGGACATCGTCGTCGCCAATGCCGGCACGTTCCCGCCGGGGGTGTCGATTGACGAGCTTGACGATGAGACGTGGTCGGCGGTGATCGACGTGAACCTGACGGGCCATATGCGGGTGCTGCGTGCGGCTGCGCCGTATCTGCGGCTGGGCATAGACGCGGCCGTGGTGGTCATCGCATCGAAGAACGTTGCGGCTCCGGGGCCGGGCGCGGCGGCGTACTCGGCTGCGAAGGCTGGGCTGACGCAACTGGCGCGTGTGGCGGCGCTTGAGTTCGGTCCGGCCGGGATACGCGTGAACGTGATTCATCCGAACGCGGTGTTCGATACGGGAATCTGGACCGACGAGGTGCTGCAGAACCGGGCGGATCATTACGGGATTACGGTGGACGAGTACAGGCGGAACAACGTGCTCGGCGTGGAGGTCGAGTCGCGGGACGTTGCGGAGCTGGCCGCGGCGATGGCGGGGCCGCTGTTCGGCCGCACGACGGGGGCGCAGGTGCCGGTGGACGGTGGGAACGAGCGGGTGATCTGAGGGGCTAGACGGGCATGGTCCGTCCGGCGAGGGCGCGGACCTGCTCGGTCACTTCTTCGTTGTAGCCTGATACGCGAACGCCTTCGGCATACTGCTCTGCGAAAGTTTCCTTCTGGAAGCCGTCGAGGAATGCGACGCCGTTCTCCTTGCATGCTGCGAAGACGCGTTCGCGCGCTTCTTTGAGCCTTGGGTGGCGGCCTTCACCTTCAGATCGGTCGACGCCCATCGACATGGCCATATCGCCGGGCCCCCACTCTGCGAATGCGATTCCGGGGATCTTCAGCGTGGCCTCGACCTGGTTCAGGGCGCGTATGTTTTCGATCTTGAGGCCGAGCATCAGCTCGCCGTCGGGGTTCAGCGGCCATGGGTCGGCCTTGTCCACGTACTCATCGCTGTCAATGCCCCAGATCTCTGCCGGACCGGCCTGGCCGCCGACGCCGCGCGTACCGACGTCCAACCCGTGGCCGACGCCGATCAGGTTGCGGGGGAATCGGCAGACCTCCACGAAGGCCTTCACGGCAGCCGGAGACTCTGCGTGGCAGAGGAGGATGCCGTGGACTCCGCGGCCCAGAATCTGGCGGAACTGCCACGTGTTGTAACGAATCACCTCCTCGCTTTCGCCGATTACCGGCACTTCCACGATGACGGTGGGTGTGCGGTGGCCGGAGCGGGTTGGTCCACCGGCAAGAAGGCCGGCCATGAACTTGTCGAGGCCGGGCATGTCGAAGGCGCCGTGTTCCATGCCAATGTTGATGTAGTCGGCCTTCGTGGCGGCCTGTTCGACGCCATTCTCGTGTGAGAGGTCGAAGCCGGAGTGTCCGCCATAGTAGAAGACCGGCTGGTCGGCCTGCAGAAGTTCGATAGCTCTGTTGACGCGGTTGGCCATGGGATGAGTGTCTCCGGTTCTGTCTGGTTGGGTTGTTGTCTGGCGAAGGGGTTTTATCACTGGAAGGGGGCGCGTGTCGAAGTCCGGTGGGCCTCCTTACAGGTCAATCGTGCAGCAACGTGACGAGATATTTGACGGCAAGTTCCGGCCGATCTAGCCAGGGATTTCGGAGAGAGCAGAGGTGAATTCCGAGAGTGCTTGTTCGTTGAAGCAGACGAGCTGGACGTGCTCAAACTCGGGGTGGCCTTCGAGATAGGCGGCGACTTCGCGGACGGCGATTCGGGCGGCGCGGTCGACGGGGAAGCCGTATACGCCGGTCGAGATGGCGGGGAAGGCTATGGTTCGCACGCCGTTGGCCGTCGCCACTTCGAGCGACCGCCGGTATGCCGAGGCCAGCAGGGCGTCTTCGTTCGAGTCGCCGCCGTGCCAGACCGGTCCTACCGTGTGGATGACGTGGGTCGCGGGGAGATTGTGGCCGCCGGTGATCTTTGCGTCGCCTGTATCGCAACCGCCGAGAGTCCGGCACTCTTCGAGCAGCTCCGGGCCGGCTGCGCGATGTATCGCTCCGTCGACCCCGCCGCCGCCCAGCAGTGAGCTATTGGCGGCGTTGACTATGGCGTCGATTGCGAGAGTCGTGATGTCGGCTTCGAATACCTGGATCCGGTCGGGCATGCGTGTTACGAGACGGCCGCTCCCTGCGGGGTCAACATCGATCGGAAGATGACAGCGCCGTCCTCGCCGCCCAGAAGTTTTTCAACGGACCGCTCCGGGTGCGGCATCATTCCCAGGACGTTGCCACGCTCGTTGATGATTCCGGCGATATTGTTTGCGGAGCCGTTTGGATTCGCTTCGGGGGTTATTTCTCCCTCGGGGGAGCAGTAGCGGAACACGACCCGGCCGACGCGCTCGCGCGTGTCTATCGTCACGGCGTCGGCC
>JADFPB010000118.1 GCA_022562515.1 Chloroflexota bacterium
CGTGCCGGTCCCGAGCGCCTCGGGCTCCGGCAGAAGTACGTACATGTCGTCCGTGGCCGCAAGCGGCGCCTTCATGCCGTAGTCCACCGCGCCTTCCGTGCCGCCGCCCAGTCGCACGATCATCTGCCCGCCGCCGCCGATGCCGTTCATCAGGGGCTGGACGACGCCCATCGCGAAGGCCGTCGTGACCGCAGCGTCCACGGCGTTTCCGCCCTTCGCCAGCACCTCAAGCCCCGCCTGCGCGCCAAGAGGATGCTGGGCGACGACCATGCCCCGCGTGGCGGTGATCGGCTCGTTGGCAAGGATGGGTCTGCTGGCGCGCATGATGGCTGTTGTGACTCCCGGGTGGCGTGTGGAGGGTGCACGGCGGAATGTAGCACGAAGGGCAATCAGAGCCACCGCGTCAGTGAGTTCGTAGGACGAGTTGCCGTATCCTGATCCGCCAAGCACTAATATCTTCGAGTATGGACGCAAATCATCATGCCGAGCATTCTCCGTTCGTTGACCTTTCCGGCAGACGAGTGGCGGGCGGTAGTCATCGTATTAGTCGGCGCCGCGGTTCTATGGTCTTGCAACTCGTCGGCGGACAACGGCTTTCGCGAGCAGGTCTCTGGCAGTCCGACCGTTGTCGAATCCGCTGGCGTGCCTGTGGAGCGGGTCGATTTCGACGGACCCATCGAGGGCCGGCTTCTGACGCTGCTAGAAAAGATACCGGTGCCTGGCGCCTCTCAATACTTCCTCTCCCTGACCGACTTCAAAAAGTTCCGTGAGATCAGAAACATCGAGACCCCCTCGGATGAGGCCAGTGAAGAGGAACTCACTGACTACCTGCAAGCTCTTTTAGGCCTGAGTCATGACAGCCCTGATCCGATTGGCTGGCTCCCTGCGCTGACGGGGATAGACCCACGTGACGAATCCGAGGCTTTTATCCTCAGACCGTATCTTGGTTTTGATTTCAGAGACATCGATTCAACCGGGGTGCTGAGCACTTCACCGCTGGGCGACACTCGTGATTTCCAGATCATTCAAGGCCCCATATCGTCCTCGCGTGCCGAAACGCTGCTCGAATCATGCGCTGAGTGCGCCCCGTCTGAGATTCGAGTCCACCTGGATACGGAGTATCGGGCGTGGGAGAACCCCCGCTGGGATCGTGATATCGAAGTCCCGCCGCCGATTTTAGGCAGACGGCTGAACAACTTTTACCTTCTGATTGAAGAGGGTCACGTCCTCCTGACGCGTGAGAACGACGAAATTGAGGCGATGATCGAGGCGTTGAATCAGCAGCGGCCGTCCATGGCGGACGATGCAGGTCTCGCTGCTCTGGTAGATGGACTGGATGCCATGGAGGCTGCGGGTATTGTGATAACGAGCCCGGGCATCAGCCTGGATCAGTTGTTTCGCGGCAACCCTTCGACTGAATCTGAAAGACTCATGGAATTCACGATGAGGGCGCCGCTCCTGGCGCCCTCATCGGTGATCGCGACCGGTGTGGGAGGAGACCTGGAAGGGCCGTTTACGGTAATTGCCCTGCTACACGAAGACGCAGAGGCGGCAGAAGAAAACGCCACCCGTTTGCCTGACCGGATCCGTCAGGTACTGAGAGAAGACGGAGCGCCCTGGGCCGACCGGGTCCAATCCATGGAAGTGGAAGTCAGCGGCCGCATTCTGTTCGCCCGGCTTCGTCCACCATCCGGGCAGTTTCGGCCGATCCTCCATTACGGGTTCCGGGGCAGGGGCCGCCCAATCAACCTGTTGATTCAGGAGTAAGCGGGCAAGGCTCCGTAGCCGGCCATACCCGTGTAACCTACGCTGCCACTTGGATACGGTCATTCGTGCCAACGGACGCCAGGGAGCAGTGCAGCAGATATGAAGATCACCGCAGTCGAGCCATTCGTTGTTGACGGGGGTATGAGACCGTGGCTGTTTCTTGCCATCCGCACCGATGAGGGCATCACCGGCTATTCGGAGTTCGGCGAGTCGTCCATCACCCGCGGGATGCTGGGCCTGGTGGAGGACATTTCAGAAAGCCTGATCGGCAAGGACCCCGGACCGGTCGAGAAGCACTACATGGACATGTACCGGGCGATGCGGCAGGCGCCCGGCGGCGCGACGGGCATGGCCATCGCCGGCATCGAGCTGGCGCTGTGGGACATCAAGGGCAAACGCGCCGGCGTGCCGGTATACGACCTGGTCGGCGGGCCGTTCCGCGACAGGCAGATGGTCTACTTTTCGCACCTGGCGACCTATCGGGCGAACGCGGCTGAGTTGCTTGGCGTGAAGCCGCTGCGGACCATGCAGGACGTGGCCGATTGCGCGGCCGAGGCTGTTGACAAAGGCTACAAGGTGTTCAAGACGAACATCGTGTTTCCGGGCGACCCGTCGAGGTCGATAACGCAGGGCCGGTCCGGGCCGGAGCACGACCAGACGGCGCCGAAAGAGCTGGTCCGACCATGCCGTCTCGCAGATCAGCGCGATGCGTGACGCCGTGGGGCCTGACATCGGCATCTGCCTGGACATCAACTTCCACTTCAAGACGCAGGGCGCGATCGCAATGGCCCACGCGCTGGAGCCGTACGACCTCTACTGGCTGGAGATCGACAATCAGGACCCGAAGGCGCTGCTGCAGTTGAAGGAGTCGACGACCATCCCGATCACCTCCGGCGAGCAGCTGCAGGCGATGCGGCAGTACCAGCCGTACTTCGATCTCAGGGCGATGGACACGGTGAAGGTGGACGTGCAGTGGCAGGGTTTCTCGGTAGCGAAGAAGGTGGCCGACCTTGCCGAGACGTTCGAGTTGAACATCGCTCCGCACAACTACAACGGCCACCTGAGCACGTTCCAGAGCCTGAACCTGGCAGCGTCGGTATCGAACGTGCGGATCATGGAGAGCGACCCGGATTCCGCCCCGTGGCGGGATGACCTGTTCACGGTGGTGCCGGAGCCGAAAGATTCGTACATCGACATCCCGACGGCGCCGGGATGGGGCACGGAGCTGAACGAAGAGGCGGCGCGCAAGCACGCCTGGAACGGGTAGGCATGCCAGGCGCAGACGCGTTCTTTCACGATGCGATACTCATAGACGGGCTCGATACCAGCAAGTGGGGCGAGAAAAGCGTCTACCGGACGTTGCGCGATGGCGGCGTGACGGCGATCAACGCGACTATCGCGATCTGGGACGACTATGAGACGGTCCTGCACAAGATCACCCGGTACCTGGAGTGGTTCGACGAGTTTTCTGAGTTCATTCGGCCGGTCAGGACGGCGGATGACATACGGGCCGCGAAGGCAGAAAACCGGACCGGAATTATTCTTGGCTGGCAGAACGCGACGCCGATAGGGAATGACCTCGGGCGTTTGAGGTTGTTCCACGAACTGGGCGTGCGAGTAATTCAGCTCACGTACAACGAGCGGAACCTGCTCGGTAACGGCTGCTACGAGCGCACGGACGATGGGTTGAGCCGGTTCGGGCTCGCCGCGGTGGCCGAAATGAACCGGCTGGGGATCCTGATCGACCTGTCCCATGTGGGCGACCGGACGACGCTGGACGCCATCGAGAACTCGACCGGCCCGGTGGCGATCACCCACGCCAACGCGCGCTCGCATATCGACCATCCGCGCAACAAGACTGACGAGGCGGTCAAGCTGCTGGTTGAGCGCGGCGGAGTGATCGGCGCCAACGCATTTCCCATGTTCTTCGAGCGCGGCTTCGAGACGGGGCTGGACGAGTACCTCGACGCCATCGACTATCTCGTCCAGATGGCGGGCATCGATCACGTCGCCATCGGCACCGACTTCTGCATGGAGCAGACGCGATCGTGGTTCGAGTGGCTCTTCGCGTCGCAGGGCAAGGTACCGGCGCAGAATGTCGCCTTCACGCCCGAGCCGTACCGGCATCTGCGCGGCTTCGAGACCCCTGCCGACTGGGTGAACGTGGCGGAAGGGCTGCTCGCCCGCAACTACTCGGAGGCCGACGCGCGAAAGGTGCTTGGCGAAAACTGGCTGGGGCTATTCGAGCGGGTGTGGCAGGGCCAGCCTGATTCGCCACGGGTCTAGAATGTGCGCCCCGCCCATGATGTCGAGTTTTGAAAGGAATGGATGAAAGTGCGATTTGCCGTTCTTGGGATCTCCCACGAGACAAACACGTTTTCCGAAGTGCCTGCGGACTATGAGTCGTTCCGGGCGGGTACCCTGCGGCGGGATGAGATGTTCGAGGCGCATCGCGACTCGAGTTACACCATCGCCGGCTACATCCAGGGCGCCGGCGAGCTCGGGTTCGAGATGGCGCCGCTGATGTACTCGGTCACCGGCCCGATCGGCACGATCACAAAAGACGCCTACGACCGGCTGACGGCCGAGATGTTCGGGATGCTGCGCGATGAGGGTCCGTGGGACGGCGTGCTGATCTCGAATCACGGGGCTGCGGTCTCTGAGGAGTATCCGGACATGGACGCGGCCTTCACCGCGTCGGTGCGGGAGATCGTTGGGCCGGACGTTCCGGTCGGCATGACGCTGGACATGCATTCGAACATATCGAAGGAGACCATCGAGAATACGGACGCCTGCGTGGTCTGGCGGACGAATCCGCACATGGACCCGAAGCTGCGCGGGCGCAAGCTAGCGGAGATTATCTACCGGACGGCGAAGGGCGAGATAAAGCCCGTCCAGTGGATAGAGATGACGCCGATGCTGGTCAATATCGTCAAGCAGTTCACCGGCGAGGAGCCGATGAAGACGCTGGTGGACGATGCGATCGAGGCGAACGAGCGATCGGGAATCCTGGACACCAGCGTTGCGGAAGGCTATCCGTACTCGGACGTTGTTGAGATGGGGATGTCGTTCATCGCAATCGCCGACGGCGACATCGACGCGGCGCGCGAGGCGTCCCGCTGGATGGCGCTTCGTGGCTGGGAGCATCGGGCGGCGTTGAACGAGGAGCAGCCTGGCGTGGAGGAGGCGCTGCGCATGGCCGGCGAGCGGTATGTTGGGCCGAAGCCGGACGGGGTGATGAACCCGGTCCCCTCGGACGGCAGCGCACTGGCGGCGCCGGTGAAGGATCCGGTTCACGGCGATCTTGGCCCCATCGTGTTGATGGACGTTGGCGACAACATCGGCGGCGGGTCATCGGCCGACTCCACGTTCATCCTGGCCGAGGCGCAGCGCACGGGGGTGAAGAAGTTTTTGCAGTCGCTCTACGACCCGGAGGCTGTGCAGGCCTGTGTCGCAGCGGGCGTTGGCGCCGAGGTCACGCTGGACGTTGGCGCGAAGACAGACGATATGCATGGCGAGCCGGTCCGCGTTACGGGGACGGTGAAGGCGATTACGGACGGGGTGTTCGAGGTTACGCGTCCCAACCACGGCGGCTTCAAGCATTTCGACAGCGGAATTTCGGTGAAGCTGGACACGACGGATGAGCACACGTTGCTTCTTACTTCAAAACGGGCAGGGAACACCACGCGGGAGGGCATGTACCACGCGGGCATCTTCCCCGAGGAGTACCGGGTGGTTGTAGCGAAAGGCGTTGTCTCGCCGCGGCCTGCCTATCAGCCGATCGCCGCGGAGATCATCCTGGTGAACACGCCGGGTGTGACGACGGCCGACCTATCGTTTTTCGACTTCAAGCATCGGCGCGTGCCGCTGTACCCGTTCGAGGAAGCTACGTACGGGTAGGGGTCCGGTCGTCGCACCAGCGCGCGATGGCAGCGTCCCTTATTTACTCCGGGTTCGCCGCCATGCGGGCCTGATATACGGTTATGAGGATTTTTCGGCCTGCTTTACGATCGCCTCGTTCATGGCGTCCAGGCCCTGCCTGATCTTATCGATCTGCCCGCCTTTGAACGCTGCCAGAAGCCCGGAATACATGCCGCGCTGGACGACGCGGACGCGCTCGTCGCCGATGGGCTGGATGGTGGTCACGTGCTCGCTGTTGAAAAGCAGGCCGCCGGTTGACCACCTGAACTCTTTCGGCGCCATGGCAGAGAGCACCTTTGAACTGATCGTCATCTCCTCGGCCCCCGGAGGGTTGAGCTTCATTTCCAGGGTGCTGCCTTCCGATAGCTCACCGGTGCAGCTCGTGATGAACGGGTTCCAGTCCGGGAAGCTATCGAAGCCGGTTACCACGTCCCATACTTTCGCCGGTCCGGCTTTCACTTCTACATCCGAGTAGATTTCTCGCATGGTCTCCCCTCCATGTTGGTGCCGTGTCATTGGGGTTGATGGTACCGAATCGCTATTGCAGGACGCAAGATTACGAAAAAATTCACAAAGGACGCATCTGGCGTCGGTTTGTTCATGATTTCACGAACGGAGTAGCTCAGCGCTGTAATGCGAAATGGTGCGAGTGCTGCCGAAGTGTGTTGAGACTGGCGAAATCGCCGAAGTCCGGGGGTGGTCGTGGGGCTACTGCCAGGCGGAAGTCTTCGCGCGACGACGGCCCGGCTTCTTTGCCGTCCGGCCGTTTGCGGATGCGCTCGTTTTCCGGCTCTTGCCGGTGGTCGCGCCGTTCTTGCTACGTGCCGCGGCAGGCTTCTTTTTCACGGCGGCTTTGCGTTTCGGCCCGGCGCCGGTCTTCGAACCGTGCCATCCGGGCGCTTTCGGATTCGCTTTGATTCCGGGCAGGTTTTTCAGGTACTGGCCGGTGTAGGAACTCTTCACCGACGCGATGTACTCGGGCGTGCCTTCCGCGACGAGCTCTCCGCCGCGCTCTCCGGCCTCCGGGCCGAGGTCGATGATCCAGTCTGCGTTCTTGATGAGGTCCAGATGATGTTCGATTACGACGACGGTGTTGCCGGTATCGACCAATCGGTGAAGGACTTCGAGCAGCGCGGAGGCGTCTGAGAACGACAGGCCGGTCGTTGGTTCATCGAGGATGTAGAGGGTTTTGCCGGTGGCTCGTTTCGAGAGTTCGGTGGCAAGTTTGACGCGCTGCGCCTCACCGCCGCTGAGTGTGGTGGCGGGTTGGCCGATGCGGATGTAGCCGAGTCCGACTTCGACGAGTGTTTTTAGCTTGTTGCGCGGACCCGGAATGTTCTCGAATAGCTCGCAGGCCTCGGCGACGCTCATGTTCAGGACGTCTGAGATGCTGGCGCCTTTGAACTTGATCTCCAGGGCTTCCCGGTTGTAGCGGTCGCCGTTGCATACCTCACAGGGCACGGTGACGTCCGGAAGGAACTGCATCTCGATCTGGACGTAGCCGGCGCCTTTGCATGACTCGCAGCGACCGCCTTTGACGTTGAATGAGAAGCGGCCCGGCGTGTAGCCGCGGGCCCTGGCTTCCGGGAGCGAGGCGAAGAGGTTGCGTATGGGTCCGAATGCGCCGGTGTACGTGGCGGGGTTCGAGCGCGGGGTGCGGCCAATGGCCGACTGATCGATGTTGACGAGTTTGTCTATGTAATTGAGTCCATCGATCGAATCGTGGTCGCCGGGCCGGTCCTTGGCGCGGTAGAACATCTGGGCGATGCGTTTGTGCAGGATCTCGTTGATGAGGCTGCTCTTGCCGGATCCCGAGACGCCGGTCACGCAGATGAAGCGGCTGAGCGGCACTTCGACATCGATGTTCTTGAGGTTATTGGCGCGTGCGCCGCGAATGACGAGCTTGTCACCGCTGCCGTTGCGGCGCTTCTTCGGCACGGCGATCTTTTTGCGGCCTGACAGGTATGCGCCGGTAATCGATCTTTTGCTCTTGCGAATGTCGTCGATCGTGCCTTCAGCGATGATTTCGCCGCCGTGCTCGCCGGCTCCGGGGCCGAGGTCGATGATGTGATCGGCGGCGCGCATGATCGCCTCGTCATGCTCGACGATGATCACGGTGTTGCCGAGGTCCCGCAGGCGTTTGAGCGTGCCGATCAGCCTGGCGTCGTCGACCGGGTGGAGGCCGATGGACGGCTCGTCGCAGACGTATAGCACGCCCATGAGGCCGGAGCCGATCTGGGTGGCGAGGCGGATGCGCTGGCCCTCGCCGCCGGAGAGGGTGGAGGCCTGCCGGTCGAGCGTCAGGTAGTGGAGTCCGACGCGTTGGAGGAATCCGAGCCGCTCGTAGATCTCCTTGAAAATCTGGGTGCCGATGGTGTGTTCCCGGTCGCTCAGCGGCTCTTTCGCCGGGGCGCCGTCCGGCCATTCAGCCTCGCGGCATGCCTCGACCCATTGCAGGGCGTGCTCGACCGACTGCTGCGTTACTTCGATGATGTTCATGCCGAGGACCGTGACGGCGAGGGTCTCCGGTTTCAGGCGCATTCCGCCGCAATCTGGACAGGGCCGCTGGGTCATGTAGCGGTCGATCTCGTCGCGGACCTTTTCTGACTCGGTGTTCGAATAGCGGCGCCGGAGACTCGGGATGACTCCGCGGAACGACATGCGCCAGCGGTGTCTGCGGCCGCTGCCGGAGCGGTGCTCGACCATGACCCGCTCACCGTGCGTGCCATAGAGGACTATCTCGAGCGCTTCCGGGGAGAGGTCTTTGACGGGCACGTCCATCCGGAAGCCGAAGGTCTCAGCGACGGCGTCGAGTTGAGATGACGTCCAGGAGGTGGGAATGCCGCCGTTCTGCCAGGGGGCTATGGCGCCGTCGTCGAGGCTGAAATTTTTGTCGGGGATGACGAGATCTGGGTCGACCTCCATCGAGAAGCCGAGGCCGGTGCAGGCCGGGCATGCGCCGTAGGGGGTATTGAACGAGAAGTTGCGTGGCTCCAGCTCGTGGATGGATAAGTCGCAGTGGGTGCAGGCGAAATGTTCCGAGTAGACGATGTCTCTTCCGGCATCCCCACTGGCCTCGTCCCTGCCATCGTTTTCCAGGATGGCGATAATGACGGCGCCTGTGCCGAGGCGGAGGCCGGTCTCGACAGAGTCGGTGAGGCGGGTGAGGTCTGCGTCCGGGCCGGCCACGAGGCGGTCCACGACGGTTTCGATGTCGTGCCATTTCTGGCGCCCGAGTTTTATCTCTTCACTGAGGTCCCGGACTTCGCCGTTTACGCGGACCCTGACGAAGCCACTCTGCCGTGCGGCTTCGAAGATGCCCTGGTGCTCGCCCTTCATGTGGATGACGTTGGGCGCAAGGACCATGAACCGGGTGCCTTCGGGGAGTCTGGTTATCGAGTCGACGATCTGCTGCACTGTCTGGCGCTCGACCGGGCGTCGGCAGTTCGGGCAGTGCGGCCGGCCGGCGCGGGAGAAGAGCAGGCGGAGGTAGTCGTATATCTCCGTTACCGTGCCGACGGTCGAGCGGGGGTTGCGGGAGACGCCTTTCTGGTCGATTGAGATGGAAGGGCTCAGGCCCTCGATGTGGTCGACGTCGGGCTTCTCCATGCGGCCGAGAAACTGGCGGGCGTATGCGGATAGCGACTCGACGTATCGGCGCTGGCCCTCGGC
>JADFPB010000261.1 GCA_022562515.1 Chloroflexota bacterium
AAGTCGTTCCTCGATTTCGTGGGCGAGAAGATCGATGGCCGTTCCACGGTTCAAGCTGTCGATGCGCGTGACGCTGAGATCTACCTGGAGTTCTCGTTCCTGCGTGACCGGTGGGATGCCCTTGGGAAAAACAACGAAGCCAAACGAGCGCTGATCATGGCAATGCTGGCCAGAGTCCCCGAACTTAAGAGCCACGGCATGCCGGAGTTCCCTGAAAGTCTCCCGGACTTCAACGCGTTCTTCATCGGGCCCAAAGGCCTTAGGATCACTCGTGATATCGCTTCGCCTGGCCTGTGGAGCGTTGCGACTCTCGCGGAACAATTCGGAGAGCAGCCGGAGCTGTTCCGGGGCTACTGTAAGTTCAAGTGGTCCTTCAATATCAAGCCGGACATCGTGATAATCGTCCATGGCTCGAGGCCGCTCAGCATCGAGGCAAAGCTTGAGAGCGGTGAGGGACAGTACCCGTCCAGCACGGGAGAACGGGCCATATTTGACCGACTGTTTGGAAGTAAACAGGGCCACGTAGGTCAGATTGAACTGCAGCAGTTCATGTTCAGTGTGCTGCTTGACGAGCCGTGTGACTCTCTGTTCCTCACTCGGAACCCAGGGACAGGGGCTCATGTTGCATGGCAGGAAGTGTTCCAGAAGTTGGACGTGGCTACTTCTATTGGATTCGTTCGCAAGCTCATTGAGGGGAATAGGCACCTAAGGCCGGCCCGCGCATGACAGAATCGCAGAGAAGAGGAACAAAGAACGTCAGGAGGAGATCATGACAACTACGAAGTTCGTTCTCTCGGAAGACGAGATACCGGAAGCCTGGTACAACATCGTGGCGGACCTGCCGCAGCCCCCGCCGCCTTCGCTGAACCCCGGCACCAAGCAGCCGATCGGCCCGGACGACCTGTCGCCGCTCTTCCCCATGGCCCTCATCGGCCAGGAGGTGAGCACGGATCAGTACATTCCGATCCCGGAGGAGGTGCGGGAGGCGTATAAGCTCTACCGTCCTTCGCCGCTCTATCGGGCGCACCGTTTGGAGAAAGCGCTCGATACGCCTGCGCACATCTACTACAAGAACGAGAGCGTCAGCCCGGCGGGCTCGCATAAGCCGAACACCGCGATCCCGCAGGCCTACTACAACAAGCAGGAGGGCATCACGCGGCTCTCGACGGAGACCGGGGCAGGGCAGTGGGGCAGCGCCCTCGCGATGGCGTGCAACTTCTTCGATATGGAGCTGAAGGTCTACATGGTCAGAGTCAGCTACGAGCAGAAGCCGTATCGCCGCTCTATGATCCAGATTTGGGGAGCAGACGTCGTGCCGAGCCCCAGCCCCGATACCGAGGCGGGCCGCAAGATCCTGGCCGAGGACCCCGACTCGCCGGGCTCGCTGGGCATCGCCATCAGCGAGGCCGTGGAGCACGCGGCCACGCGGGACGACACGAAATATTCCTTGGGCAGCGTGCTGAATCATGTGCTGCTGCACCAGACGATCATCGGGCAGGAGGCATTGAAACAGATGGAGCAGGCCGGTGAGGAGCCGGACGTTGTTGTCGGCTGTGTCGGCGGCGGCTCCAATTTCTCTGGGATCGCGTTCCCTTTCCTGCGCCGCCGGTTGGCCAAAGGCGCGAAGACGCGGTTTGTCGCTGTGGAACCGGAGGCCTGCCCGTCGCTCACGCGTGGGGAGTATCGATACGACTTTGGCGATACCGCGGAGATGACGCCGCTGATGAAAATGAACACGCTGGGCCACACGTTCATGCCACCGGGCATCCACGCGGGCGGGCTCCGTTACCACGCGATGGCGCCGCTCCTCTGCCACGTCCACGAACTGGGGCTGATTGAGGCGAAGGCGTACCACCAGGTCGCCTGCTTCGACGCAGCGGTCCAGTTCGCCCGCACCGAGGGGATCATCCCGGCGCCGGAGACCTCTCACGCGATCCGTGGCGCCATCGATGAGGCGTTGGCGGCGAAGGAGGCTGGCGAGAGCCGCGTCATCCTGTTCAACCTCTCCGGCCCCG
>JADFPB010000119.1 GCA_022562515.1 Chloroflexota bacterium
GCGTATGGCGGGGTGTATTCTTGATATTGCTTCGTCGCCTGATTCTCGAAGTTATACGATCCGCAGAAGTAGTCCTCCGTGCCCGTGCCGCAGATGGTGGGGAACTCTCCGTCGCCGTCCATGAAGAACTTGATCTCGCCCTCGCCCCACCAGCCGTCCGACATCTGCGTCCAACCGAGCGCGGTGCCGACGTAGTGGCCGCGGCCCTGCAGTCCGTCGACGATCGTGTGCTCGGGTAGCTCGCGGCTGGTCAGGGACTGCCGGTACTGGGCATGGAAGTAGGCTGCGTTATCGGGCACGTCGTCGAGCGCGTAGTCGATCTGGTAGAACCATGCCCGGATCTCTTCGAAGTGCTGGTTTTCCACGGTGATGAGGGCTTTTCCGCGGAATGGCATTGGCCAGTAGCAGTTGAAACCGCCGCGCGGGTTGACCGCGACAGGCAGCGAATTTACGTCGTAGCGCAGGCCGTGGCTGTTGGCGAAGAAGTCGGCGACTGGCGCCTCGACGGAGGGAGTATCTTCTCCGTCCCAGTAGATTCGGAGGATGCATGAGCGGTAAGCGGGTACGTCGACGGTGATCCAGATGTGCTGGATGGCGCCTGGCCCGGTTATCTCCGCCAGGGTGGTGATTGAGCCCGGCTTGAGGGTGAGGTATGGCCGCGTCTTCCAGCCCTTGCCGAGACGGCTCGCGGGGCCAACCCCGCGGGGGTCGGTGTGTGCGCCGCCGGACGGCTCGCCGGTTGGGTTTTCGGCCGATATCGACCTGGTGAGGGAGTTTGAGAGGAGCGGCAGGTTGCCGAGGCCGCCGCCCAACAGGCTGTTGAAGTTCATTCGAGTTCTCCGAGCTGATGGTTGGGTTCGTCGTTTGACTCCGGCTCATAGCCAAGCTCGCGGGCGTGGCCCAGCACGATTTCCTGCGGGACGAGTTTGGAGAACACCCAGAGGGCGAGCAGCAGAATCAGGAGATCGTCGACGTAGCCGAGTACCGGGATGAAGTCCGGGATAAGGTCGATGGGCGAGAGCAGGTAGAGGATGAGAAGCGGGAACCCGATGCGGGCGAGGGGGTGAACCCGTCGGTCGCGAACGAGCCGCCCGGCGAGTCGAGCGCGCCGGCGCCACGGCAGTGCGAGAAACGCCGCGGCGGCGGGATTGGCGTCGATGCGCTGCTTGATTTTCTTCATCCCGAAAGCCATGCGGAGATTCTAGCGGTGCTTTCGGGAATTGGCCTACAGGCGGGCGTAGTCACGTAGACGAGCGCCGCCGGCCGGCCGCGTGTGCTAACTTTCCGGTCCAGATAGCGCGAGATAGCGCCAGATATTTTTGTATCGAGGGCAGCTTCGGGTAGTGTACGGACTGCCCGAACCTCCCTGAACCCTGGGGTTTCAATTGCTTCAACTGTCTTACTGCGGCTACTGCGGGGGTGAGCTGGTTCATCCCGCAGATGGCCCTGATATCTGCGCGGATTGCGGCCGGCCCACCTACGCGGATCCCAAGGTCGCCGCGGCGTGCATTATCACCATTGACGGCGGGCTGCTGCTGGTAAAGCGCGCGATAGAGCCGCAGATCGGGAAGTGGAGTTTTCCTTCGGGTTACGTGAACCGGGGCGAGGAGGTAGAAGCAGCAGCTCTGCGGGAGGTTGTGGAAGAGACGCATCTGGAAGCACGGATCAACTGGTTGATAGGCGTCTATTCCCGGAGCGGTCATCCTGTGGTTTTGACTGTCTATGACGCGACCGCGATCGGCGGCGAGATGACTGCCGGGGAAGAGACGTCGGATATAGGACTTTTCCCGATCGACGACCTTCCTGAGCTGGCGTTCGAGCACGATCATGGCGTTCTTCGGGATTGGCGGGCGGAGCGTCGTCGTCGCGGCCTGGTGACGCTCTAGCGATGTTTTCAGAGGTGCGCGGAGCGATCGTTCAGATCCTTAATCCGATTAATCTGCTGAGGGCGGTTGGTTATACATCCAGTGGCTTCGCTTACGCGGCGCGGCGTGAGCGCGCGTTTCAGCAGGAACTGATCGTGACGGCCGCCGGAATTCCGCTGGCGGTATTTCTTGGCGACTCGGGTGTTGAGCGGGTTCTGCTGATCGGCTCGCTTTTCCTGGTTCTGATCGTAGAGTTGCTGAATTCGGCAATTGAAACGGTAGTAGACCGCATCGGCACCGAGCCGAACGAGTTATCCGGCAGAGCGAAGAATCTTGGCTCGCTGGCCGTGTTCGTGTCTCTCGTCAATGTGCTGGTGGTCTGGGCATTGGTACTGGTGAGCTGATGGCGGCAACGAACTCTGGCGAGGTGGTCATCGTGGGCGGAGGCATTATCGGCTGCCTGACCGCCTATTTCCTATCGGTTCGCGGTGTGAGGCCGGTGGTGGTTGAGGCCGATGCGATAGCGAGCGGCGCGTCGGGCACTTCGGGCGGCTGGCTGACGCCCTATTCGCATGACTGCGACCCGGCGATGATCGCGCTCTCGCCGGTCACCCTGGCCCTGCATCGCGAGCTTGCGGAGGCGCTGCCCGAGGAGACGGGCATCGATCACGGATTCGAAGAGACGCCATATCTGCGGTGCGCTCTGACCGAGGACGGCGCTGCAGACCTTCTCGAATGGCACACTGCTCGGACGTATGAAGGCGCTGTGATGGACTGGCTGGCGCCGGCCGAGGCGAAGGCGCTGACGCCGTGGCTCACCGCAGACCTGGTCGGAGCGATCAGGTCGGACAACGAGCCGACGCTCGACTCGTACCGGCTGACGGTCTCCGCCATGCAGGCGGCGGAGAAGCACGGGGCGCGCGTGGTTACGGGCAAGGTTGTTGGCCTGGCGACTGAAGGCGTCGGGAGCGCCGGTCGCAGGAGTTCGGGAGTCCGCCTGGAAGACGGCACTGAGGTATTGGGTGATGCGGTGTTGCTGGCGATGGGGCCGTGGACCGGGCAGGCGTCGGAGTGGATAGGGGCGCCGTTGCCGATAACGCCGCAGAGGGGGCAGATGGTTTATCTTGCTGCTCCGTCGGACGGGGACGGGCCCGATCTTGAGGTCGGGCTGTCAGCCGTAGACACCGGCGGCTCGATTCTGAGCAAGCGTCTGACCGATACGATAGTGGCAGCGACCCGCGAGGACGTGGGCTTCGATCGGTCTACTACTTCGGCGGCGCGTGACTGGCTGCTCAAGCGCGCCGCCACGCTGTCAGACCGCGTGATGGGCGCCGGGATCTCCGGCCAGACGGCATGCCTGCGGCCATTGACGCCTGACGGGAAACCGTACGTGGGAGCGGCGCCCGGCTGGGAGAATGTTCACATCGCGGCCGGCCACGCTTCCGAGGGCATTCACTATGGTCCTGTGACTGCGATGGCGATGGCGGATCTGATCATTAACGGCACTTCTGACATAGATGTATCGGCGCTTGATCCCGGGCGGGCGTCTTCGGGCTAAGCGACTATCTCAGATCAGGTTGGTCCAGCCTCCTGAGGCGGACCTATCGGCCTCAGGCGGATGAGATGGAACTTCTCCATCACCATTCGACCCGCTCAGTACAAGCCCTTCGTCAGGCATTTCGACGGGCTCAGGACAGAGCCCGGACCCTGCCTTCGACAGGCCGTTCGACACGCTCATGAGAACCTCTTGACGGCGCTCCCACCGGGAGCGGGGATTTTCGAGATAGTTTCTAAGCAGATGACGCGGCGGCAAGCGTTCGCTCAGTCCCCGGTTGCCGCCGCGCCAACCTGCCTGGATAGGCGCCCCGGTTATACTCCCGCCGCGAGCGGATTGGCGCGCGGGTTGAGCGCAGGCAGGATGGGAGGCCGAGATGGCGACACGGTGGGGCGTAGGGGAGTACCAGTACGAATTTGTGGAGAACTGGCCTCGCGTTGAGATAAAGGGCGTCGCTGCGGACGTGGCCGGGGATTCACGGGGCCGGATCTACACAGTGGTTCGCGACCCTCGGCCCGATGGCTCGATCGGCAGTATTTTGCCCGGCACCGGTCATATGCTCGTATTCGATCGTGATGGAAGCCTGCTGGAGACGCGGGAAGAGGGGAAGTTTTCTTCGCCTCACGGCCTGTGGATCAACGGTGATGATGAGATTTTCCACGCCGATTGCGGCCATCACACGGTGACGAAGTATTCGCGGTCAGGCGAGGTGCTGATGACGCTGGGCACCCAGGGCAAGGCTGGCGCTCCGGGGGAGCCTTTCAACATGTGTACGCGGGCTACGCAATCAAGGTCCGGGGACATTTTCGTGTCGGACGGCTACGGGCAGAACCGGGTTCACCGCTTTAGTTCGAGTGGCGAGCACATTCTCTCCTTCGGCTCCGGTGATCCGGTGTTCATTCAGGCGTGGCGCGGCGAGGAGGTTACGGGCCCGGCGGGAACCGGCCCGGGTGAGTTCAACCTGCCGCATCATGTCCTGGTGGACGACGACGATAACGTCTACGTGATGGACCGGACCAACAACAGGTGCCAGCTATTCGATATTCACGGCAACTACCTGCGGGAGTGGTCGGACGTCCGAGGGCCGAACGATGCTGTGATCGACGGCGCCGGGGTGATGCACATCGTTGGGGCGCAGGGGCTGGAGCTGCGGACGCTGGACGGCGGCCTGGTGGGGCGCTGGGGCGAGAAGGGTGAAGGGCCGGGCCACTTCACGAACGGGCCGCACGGGGTCTTCATCGACGATGAAGAATCGCTGTACGTAGCTGAGGTTGGTGGCAACAATCGCCTGCAGAAGTTCGCCCGGATTTAGGATTTGAGCGGTGGTTCGAGCGGGGTTGCCAATCGGTTAGCTCGGCGAAGGGATGTTTGCCGAGTCTGCGTCCAGGGCGTCAAGTCTCGAGACCGGCTCGGCCGGTAGATCGGCCTGTGCCATTCTCTCGATATGGGTGGGTGAAGGTCCGGGCTGGGCTTCCGGGATCTCAACTTCGAAGCAGGAGCCCTTGCCCGGTGTGCTTGTCAGGTTGATGGCGCCGCCGTGCATTTCCACGATTGATTTCGTCACCACCAGGCCCAGGCCGGTCCCCGCCACTTTCCGGGTCTCCTCGTTGTCGGCACGGAAGAAGGGGGTGAAGAGCCGCCGCTGGTCGGCTCTGGAAATGCCCATGCCCCTGTCGCGGACGCGCATGCAGACCTGCCCGTCTCTGGCGCGAAGGTCGAGATCGATCTGGCTTGCTTCGGGCGAATACTTGGAGGCGTTGCTGAGCAGGTTGGAAATCACCTGGGCAATACGGTCACGGTCGGCGTTGACCCAGATATCGTCATCTGGCAGGGAGACGATCAGCTTCTGGTTCTTCTCGCTGAACATCGGAGACAGGCTATCCGAGAGTTCCTGCAACAACTGCCTGACATCGAACTCTTCGAGATTGAGTTCAAACGATCCGGCATTTATCTTTGTGATGTCGAAGAGGTCGTTGATCAGGATGTTCAGCCGCTGGGCGTTTTTCCTGACGAGTCCGATCTGCTGTAGCTCACGCTCATCCAGATGGCCCTTTTTGTTTCGGGCGAGGAGATCGCTGAATGCGCTGATGCTGGTCAGGGGGGTTCGCAACTCATGTGAGACCGTGGAGATGAACCGGCCCCGCTCCTGTTCGATCTCGTGAAGCTCCCGGTTTTCTGCATCCAGCTTGATCCTGGCTTCGCGTTCGCCGGCGAGCTGCATGGACCTGGCGTGAAATTCTGCGTTGGCGACCGCACCGGCTATCTGTGCGGCGATTCGTTCGGCGACCTGGCTTTCATCTTCCGAGTACTGCGTCTCGCTGCAGGACTCAAAAGTGAGGAAGCCTATTGCCTCGCTGTGCCAGATCAGTGGCGCGATGAGGTGAGACTTCAGACCCGCAGCAGTGCGGCGGGCAACACCCTCCAGGCCACCGACCACATCGCCGAGATCTGCCACGGAAAAGACCACCGGCCGGAGGGTCCGGGCCGCCTCGGCAAGCGGCGTTCCTTTCAACGGCATGACGGCGCCGAACGCTGCCGATTTGACCGCCAGGCCTTCGACGTACGCGATCTCGATTCGATCGCGATCCTGGTCCACGAACGTGACCACCAGGCGGTCAAATGCGATGATCTCCCGCACCTTGCCGGCAAGTGGTTGGAAGATGTTTGCCATATTCAGGGAGGAACTCGCCACGCGCCCGATCTCGGCCAGGATGGCCTGCCTGTGGGCGTCCTGCATCGTCTGAGCGTGAAGTCTGGCATTGGCGATGGTCCCTGCTATTTGTGCGCCGATCTGCTCGGCGAACCTGGCCATGCTCGCGTCATATGCTGCCGGAGATCTGCTGCGGAAATTAAGGGTGCCAATGACATCGTCGCCCCAGCACAGCGGCACGAGCAGGAGGGACCGAAGGCCAATTTTCAGCGCTCCGGCCTGCCTCGGTTCGGCGAGCAGGTCATCCTCGTGGTAGATCCTGGTCTTCGGATCTTCAACCATGTCCGCGACGATGGTGTCGCTCAACCGGTCCGTGAAGCCCATGGGAGTCGACTCAACGACGATTCCAGCGACATAGGCGTCGGTTACGGTATCGGCCTCGATGTCCACCAGAGAAATGACTACTCGATCGAAGGGGATAAGTTTTCTGGCTGCTGTTGCGAATCGCTCGTAAATATCATCGATATCGAGTGAAGAGCCCACGATCCGGCCGATCTCGCCGAGTACCGCCTGTCGACTTGCCTCATCTCTCGCAGCGAGATGCAGGCGGGAATTCTCCACGGCGCCCGAGATTTGCGCGGCGATCTGTGACGCAACGTTCAGCTCATCATCGGAATATCTATGGGATTCCTTCGAGCGGAGGTAAAGGGCGCCGATTGCGGTGTCTCTCCACACAAGCGGCGCGATGAGGAGGGACTTCAAGTCCGATTCAAACGCCAGATTTTGTACGTGGTACCGGGAAGCGGATTGCTGCAACTCTGCGCTGTCTAATGTGATGGCTGTTTTACTGGTCATCGCCCGTGCCGTGTAGGATGCGCGCAAAGGAATTTGAAATCCCTTTCCTATTCCCGGTATGGGCATTCCATCGCTGTAGGCGACCTTGAGTGTGGCGGTTTCTTGATCGATGAGCGCGATGCTGATGCGGTCGAATCTGATGATCTTCTTCGCCTCTTCAGCAAACCTCTCGAAGGTGGACGCAAGATCGGTGGAAGAGGTGACGATGCGGCTGATTTCAGCGAGTACTGCGCGCTTATGAGCCTCTTCCTCGGCCTGTCGTCTCAGACGCGAGTTGGCGATTGCCCCGCTGATCTGTGCGGCGACCGCCTCCAACGATTCGATCTCGCGCTGACCATATGAGTTCGGAGTGGTTGAGCCGACGTGTAGCACGCCAATTACATCGTCGCCTGAAATCAGAGGCACCGAGAGGCCCGATATGAGGCCGCTCCGCATGGCTCTGGACAGATGGGGGAATCGTGTTGCCATATCCTCGCTATTCTGTTCGGACAGAACCAGCGGCGAGCGCGTTTGGACGACTTGTGCCGTCGTGGTGCCGGCGATGTTGAATGATGCTTCGACGCCACCCTGCGGGCCGCTAATACCGTCGGCGTATGTATGGGTAGCCGTGAGCCCGGTTTCGTCCACGATTCGAATCACGACGCGGTCAATCGGGAGCAACTCTCTCAACTTTTTCGCGAACTGATCATATACATCCGATATGTCAGGGGATGAGCTGACGATTCGGCCGATCTCGCCGAGGATTGCGCGGCGGCGTGACTCTTCAGCGGTTTGCTGGTACAGCGTTGCGTTCACGATGGCTGGGCCGATCTGTATTGCTACGTTCTCCAGCAACGCGATATCAGCCTTCGAGAAGGATGGTCTGGATGACGACTGCATGCTTACTGAAGCAATGATCCTGCCTTCGTGAAATACGGGTGCGGTTACGCCCGATCGCAGTCCGGCCTCAAACGAGCGCTTCAAAATAGGCAGCCGTCTGCTTAGCTCGTCGCGGTTGTGATCGCCGATGCTGACCGGGCCGCGAGTTGTTATCGCGAGTTGGTGGGACGTGCCGCCTAAATGCCAGGCCGGTTGGTTCACATGGTCGGGCAGATAGGGAGGATCCGGCCAGCCGAACATCCTGGAACCCTGCATCGTAGATTCATCAATTACCGTCACTCCGAAGCGATCGAATTCGATCAGGGGTTTGAGCGCCTCCGCGGCGCGCCTTGGCACTTCAGCGAAATCGAGCGTCGAGGATACGGCCTGCAAAATTTGCGTGAGGGCCAGCTTCTCCGCCAGTTCTCTCTCGCGGAGCTGGACAAGCTGCATATGGGCCACGATTCCGGCGATCTGGTTGGCGACATCCTCGAGCCGGCGGGCGTTGGACTGTGTGAACGAATCGGGCGCCGATGCACGTAGAACGATTAGTCCAACGCGTTCGTCCTTGTAAGTCAAAACCGCGCTCAGGCAATCGCCCAGGCCGACTTCCCGGCCCGTCGACTCCGAGCCGATCATTCGTTGGACCTCTTCCAACTCCTCCATCGAGAATCTTTTCGTCGATTCACCGCGAAAGAAGTGCATGAAGAATTCGTCGTCCATGTGGACCAGATCGTGCTTCTGATATCCGACGATTTTTGTGCCGCTTACGTAGTAGCGGTCGTAATCGTGCGTGTCAGCGCGACGGACGAAGACAGTAAGGCGTTCGAAGTCCATGAGCGAGGAGAGGAGGGGGGCCAGTCTCTCCAGGGCAGCGTCCAGGGAAGGCGACTCGGCGATGGCACGAGCAATGTTGGAAATCGCTTCTTGTTCCATGTTTTCAAGATGCTGAATCTCGGTGAGGTGGACATTAGCAACTGCTCCGGTGACCTGCCCGGATATCGTTTCGATGAGATGGCAATCAGCCTCGTCAAACGCGTCCGGATCTTCTCTTTGGAGGACGATCAGGCCGATCAGTTCGCCGCGGTAGGTCAGGCGAGCGGCGAGCGACGACCCGAATCCCGGAGGTTCGGGTTTATCGGCGCCCGTGCGGGGCGGCGCCTTATGGAGCCAGGAAGGGCTCGGCGTTATCGTCTGGCGGGAGCCGAATGCATCTTCAATTTTTTTGGCATTCAGCTCTACGCCTTCATGGACGGCATTTTCCGGATGGGCATGTGAGTGTGGCCGCGCACGGCTGAACGTATCTGAATCGGTGTTTTTGATGAAAAGGGCGAGCTGGTCGAACTCGATGATCTGCCGGAGGGCGGACTCGAGGACGTCGGCTACATCCGCGATCGAAGCCAGCTCTTCGATCGTTCGGTTGAGCGTGTCGATGACCGCCTGATCGTTGCGGCCTTTCTGCTGCTGGCGCGGCACCGAATCTATCCCGCTCGCCGGTTCGGTTAGCTCAGATACGAGCGGTCTGCCGCCGGGC
>JADFPB010000120.1 GCA_022562515.1 Chloroflexota bacterium
GGCGGCTCAATCTGGCCCGCCGTGCAAAACCTCCTCCTCGCAGCGCGAGCCCTCGGCCTCGGCGCCGCCCTGACCACCCTCGGCTTCTCCGACCGCCCCGCAGCAAAGGCCGTTCTCGGCCTCCCGGACACGGTCGAGCCGTTCGCCATAATCCCCGTCGGCTACCCCACCGGCAACTTCGGCCCCGTCACCCGCAAACCCCTCGAAGAGATAGTCCACTACGACCGCTGGTAGCCTCCCACTTCCACACCCGCAGGAGAAAAACATGGCAGGACGACTACAAGGCAAGATCGCAATAATCACCGGCGCCAGCCGGGGACTCGGCCAGTACTGCGCCGTCCAGTACGCCAGAGAAGGCGCCATCGTCGTGGTCGCCGCACGCACCGAGCAGGTGCAGAATCCCGACCTCCCCGGCACCATCCACGACACCGCACGAATGATCGAAGAGGCCGGCGGCGAGGCCCTCCCCGTCGTCTGCAACGTCGCAGATACCGACTCCATCCAGGCCATGGTCGATACGGTCCTGGAAAAGTACGGACGTATCGACATCCTCATGAACAACGCAGCCGTCCAGCCACCGGGCTTCATGCACACCATCAAGCCACGACACTGGGAGCTGGAATTCCGCATAAACGTCCACGGCCCGTTCCACTGCTCGCGCGCAGTCCTGCCCGCCATGACCGAGCAGAAATCCGGCAACATCATCAACATCTCGTCCGTCGCAGCCGACCGCCGAATCTCACACTACGGCGCAACGAAAATAGCCATCGAAGCCCTCACCCTCGGCATGGCGAAAGACGTAAAAGACGACGGCATCGCCGTCAACGCCCTCAAGCCAGTCGGCGCCATCGACACCCCCGGCGTCCGCTTCGGCCGCGCCCCCGGCCAGATCGGCGGCAGCACACCGCGCAGCCCCATGCCGCCACCCGACAGCTACGTCGAAGCCGCCACCCTCGTCGCGATGCAAACGGCCGAGACCTGCACAGGCGGCATCTTCAACGACGTCGAAGCCGTGGAACGCTTCGCCGACGAAGAAACAAAACGCCGCCTGGCCGACATCAAACCGGTATAGCCCTCCCGCGGAAGGAACCCCTATGACATCCATGCACGTCACCCGCATCTACACCGGCGACGATAACCAGTCCCACTTCGAAGACATCGAAGTCGAACTCAGCCCCCAGGGCGTCGGCGAGCTATCCGAGCGCATCCCCGCAACCGGCCTCATCTTCCGTGAGACCGGCGGCGACTACGACCTCGACTTCCACAACGCCCCCCGCCGCCAGTACATCGTCAACCTTGATGGCGCGGTGGAAATCACCGTCGGCAGCGGCGAAAAGCGCGTCATAGGCCCCGGCGAAGTCTTCCTCGCCGAAGACACCACCGGCCAGGGCCACATCAGCCGCGCCGTAAACAACCAGATCCGGCACTCCCTCTTCATCACCCTGGACTAGCGGCGGCCGCTACGTCTCCATCGTCGGCGGCCACGCCCTCTTCCACCTCGAAGCCGACCGCTGGCCAGACGCCGTGAACCTGCCCGCCCTCACCGCATACGCCGATGGGCTGGCGAAGCTTGCGGTTCGGTTGGCCGCCTAGTTTTCCAACTGCATAGTAGAGTCCGTGCCGGACCAGATCGGCCTGACCGAAATCGCGCTACCCTACCTGTGTCGACTAACTACTCCGCGGGTTTGGATTGGTGCAAAACGGTCGAAATGCCATATGAAAGAAGCAGACTACGTATGGCCACTGCGCCTGACGCTAATGGCAGCCGCTCTGACCGCAACGGTCAGCGGAGCGCTGTTTGTCTCCCTGATCGTCCGAGACTCTGCATCTCTCAACGTCTTCAACCTGGCATCGCTGATCGGCACCACGCAGGGAGCGGGACTGGCCTTCTGGTTTCACAAACACCCGGCAATCTTCATCGCCGGCTATCTCCTCTTCTTCGCCGCGGTTATTCCAACGACCTTCGCCTGGATATGGCTGCTCTACATGCCGTCTCTGGGCTTCCTGACCCTGGCTCTGATAATCAGAATCGTCTCGAATGCGCGCCATTGGGCATTTGGCTAGCCGCTTATATCCCCTGCACCCGCCTGATCAAATCCGCCAGCCGCTCGTCGTCCCCTGCCACATCCACGTCAGCGCCGATCGACACCCGGCTCGCGTAGCCTAAACGCCGCTCGATCTCGCCCGGCATCGAATCCCACGTCCCCGCCGTGACGAACTCACGCACGACGTCTACCGGCACAGCGTCCGGCATCTCGTCCCACCGATTCGTCACCGACATCTCGTGCAGCTGCCGGCCCAGATCCTCCTGCCCGTGCGCCGCAAACACCGGCGCATAGGTACGCGTCGAGCCGTAAAACGCCACCCGGCTGCGCAGGTCGCGTAGCTGCGCTTCGAGCTCGTCCTCCGACTCCGCAAGCGCCATCATCCCGCCCGCCGCGATCTCAATATCCGACACGTCACGACCGGCCTCGCGCGCCCCCTGTTCGAGGTTGGGCAGCGTCACCTCGCGCACGTACTTTCCAGTAGTAAACGAATGCGGCAACAGCCCATCGGCCACGCGCCCCGCAACACGCGTCATCGCAGGCCCGACCGCAGCGAGAAAAATCTTCGGCGGCGCATAATCGATCGGCCCCGCGTTGAACGCCGGCGGACACAGTGTGAACTGGTAATGCTCGCCCTCATACGGCACAAGCTCGCCCGTCTGGAACGTCGCCCACACCGCCCGCATCACGCGTATGTACTGCTCCATCCGGGTCGCCGGCGCCACCCACGGCCCCGTGCTGAAGCGGCGCTCGTTATGCCCCTTCACCTGCGATCCGAGGCCTATCGACACCCGGCCGCCGGTCATCCGCTGCAACTCCCACGCCATCTGCGCCGTCACAAACGGGCTGCGCGGGAAAGCGATCATCACGGAAGTGCCAATCTCGGCCCGAGTGCTGGAGTGGGCGGCCAGCGTCCACCGCATGGTCGGCTCGCGCTTCACCTCCGACGTCGTGAGAACGTCATAGCCCAGTCCTTCCAGCCGTGCCACCTCACCGGGCACCGCCTCCAGATCGCCGCCGCCGTAATGCCCGACTACTTTCATGAATTCACCCGCCCCCGCTGCGCGTCAACACCTTAAACCGACCCGTCGATCACCACGTCCAGCAGCGCCGGCTTGCCCGAAGCGAACGCCCGCTTCAGCGCCGGGCCGATCTCTTCCGGCTCCGTGATCCGCTCCCCGTGCACCCCCATCCCCTGGGCGATGACAGACAGATCGAACGGCGTCGGAAAATCCATGTACAGATACTTGCTGCCCGGCTCCGGCTCCTGCAAAACGTCACGCTTGTAGATATCCATGTTCGTCTTGAGAACGCGGTACATGCCGTTGTCCAGCACCACCATCACCGCAGGAATGTTCTCGTTCGCAGCCGTCCACAACGCCTGCACGGTCATCATCACGCCGCCGTCGCCAAGCACGCCAAGCACCGGACGGTCCGGGTGCGCCAGCTTCGTCCCAAGCGTGGCGCCGATCCCCCAGCCAATCGACCCGCTCTTCTTCGACACCAGCTCATCCGGCGCCAGCGACTGCATATAGTGGCTGAACGGCGTGCGATAGCTGCTGACATCGTCAACCACGATGGTCCGCGCCGGAATAGCCGCCGCCAGCTCGGCCATCACCCGCTCAGGCGACATCGGCCGATTATCCCAGACCTTCTTCGCAGCATCCTCATATTTTGCCCGCCCTTCTTCCCGCTCCAGCGCGATCTGCCGTTTTCTGGACTCCGCCGCATCACGGCTCACCCGCGATTGCGACGCTTCCAGCAATTCCGCCAGCGCGGCCAGCGCCAATCGCGGACTCGCAAGCAGGCCAATATCAGTCGGCTCCGACTTCCCGACCGCTCCCGGCTTCGAGTCGATGTGAATTACAGTCGCCGACTCGGGCATCAACCTGTCGCCAAAATAGAAAAGATCCGCAAACAGGTCCGCGCCAACCGCCAGCATGGCGTCCGCATTCTCAAGAAGCCGGCGATGCGCCTCGCTTCGTGTCGCGAGCGGCCCCAGGTACTGCGGATGGTTCGTCGGAAAACTGGCCTCAGACCCGCGCGCCGTGTAAACCGGCAACCCGAGCAGCTCCGCCACCCGAACCGCCTCGTCCACCCCTCCCGACTTCGCCACCCGATTGCCAAGCAACATGATCGCCCGCTCGGACCGCGCCATCACCTCCGCCACTTTTGCCAGCGCCTCAGGGTCGGGCGCGCCGGTCGTGACCATCGGGCTGGACGGAATGATCTCCATCTCCGCCTCGCCATCCAGCGCATCCGTCGCCAGAGCCACATAGACCGGCCCCTGTGGATCACTGTTCGCCTCGTTGAACGCCCGGCGCATGACACTTGGAATCTGGTCCGGCCGGGTCACCTCAACCGACCACTTCGTGACCGGCCGCACCAGGCCCGGAAGGTCCGCCCGATACTCGGCCAGCTTGCGGGTGTCGTAGTTGCCTGAGACGACGACCATCGGCGTGTTGTCGTTGTACGCGTCGATCATCAGGCTGATGCCGTTCGCCAACCCGGCGTCGATGTGGAGCTGCACGAACGCGGCCCTGCCGGTAGCGCGCGCAAAGCCATCCGCCATCCCAACGGCAACGCCTTCCTGCAGCACCAGCACGTAGTTCAGGTCTGGAAAATCCTCGAGGGCGTCGATAAATGGCGATTCGCTGGTACCCGGATTACCAAAAATATAGCGAACGCCCTCCGCTCGCAGCATCTGAAGCAGTGCCTTTTTGCCTGTCATGCTGGTCATGGTGCGAGAGTATATTCGCGGCCGGCAAAAATCGATAAATCACTCACGCACCCGCAACACCCTGTATATTCGGCGAGCCCATTTGGCATCCGACCATCAGGGCCGGCCGGCAAATACGCGATTCTGGAGTAACCGCACCCGTTGAAGCTCAGCATTCTCGACCAGTCGCCAATCCGGGACGACGGCACGCCGCGTCAGGCAATCGAGGCCACCCTGGAGCTGGCCCGCCACGCCGACCGCCTCGGCTACACCCGCTACTGGCTGGCCGAGCACCACAGCGCAGGCAGCCTGGCCGACGCCAGCCCGGAAATCCTCATCGGCGCAGTCGCCGCCAACACGGAGAAGATAAGAGTCGGCTCAGGCGGAGTCATGCTCTCCCACTACAGCCCCCTGAAAGTTGCCGAGACGTTCCGCATGCTCGAGGCCCTCTACCCCGGCCGCATCGACATGGGCTTAGGCCGCGCGCCCGGCTCGGACCAGGTGGCCGCATACGCCCTCCAGTCAGGACCGCAGGCGGCCCCGCTCGAGCAGTACCCGCAGCAGGTATTCGACCTGATGCGACACCTCTCTGAATCGTTCCCCGACGAGCACCCGTTTCACGCCCTCAGGGCTATGCCCGCGGCTGATACTTACGCCGCGCCGTGGCTGTTGAGTTCTTCGATGGGCAGCGTGCGCATCGCCGCCGAACTCGGCATGCCACTTTCTTTCGCCCATTTCATCACCCAGGAAGGCGCCGGCATGGTCAAGTGGTACCGGGAGAACTTCAAGTCGTCTCGCTGGTTTGACAAACCGATCGTCAACATCGGAGTCTCAGCCCTCGCCGCCGAGACGACAGAGCGCGCCCGTGAGATCGGCATGAGCCGCCACCTGATGCGCCTCCGCCGCAACCAGGGCGCCGAGCGAAAAGGCGTACCGTCCATGGACGAGGCGAACAACGCCGACTACTCCGCCGAGGAACGCGCCTTCATAATCGAACAACAACAAAAAGCCATCGAAGGCGACCCCGAACACGTCATGCGGCGGCTAAAAGGCCTCGCCGCAGAGTACGAGGTAGACGAAGTGATCGTCCTGACAATCACCCACGACTACGCCGACCGCATCAGGTCCTACGAGCTGCTGGCCGAGGCGTTCGGGCTGAGGGGCGAGGGCCGGTAGCGCACCCGGAACAAGAAACGCCCATGCCAACCCCACGCCCTAACATCCTCTTCATCCAGTCCGACCAGCACTCGCCGTTCGTCGCCGGCTGCTACGGCGACGATGTCGTCAACACCCCGAACCTCGACGCACTGGCCGCACGCGGCGTCATATTCGACAACGCATACTGCGCATCCCCCATCTGCGTCCCCTCCCGCATGTCCCTCCTGACCGGCCGGATGCCCCACCAAAACGGCGTCTGGACCAACAGCCATATTTTGGACTCGTCCATCCCCACATTCGCTCACTCCCTCGGCGCCGTCGGCTACCGGCCGGTGCAGATCGGCCGCATGCACTTCAACGGCCCCGACCAGCTCCATGGTTTCGCCGAGCGCCGCGTCGGCGACCACGGCCCCAACTATATTGGCGGCATCCCGGCCGACCACGGGACACTGGAAGGCACCGCCGGACCGAGTCGTATAAGCCTCGAAAAATCAGGCTTCGGCCAGAGCGCATACGAGGTCCACGATGAGTCGGTAACCGAAGCCGCAGTCGAGTTCCTCGAATCCCACGCCGCCGCGCTCGCCTCAGGCGAAACCGATGAGCCGTTCTGCGCCGCCATCGGCCTCATGCTTCCGCACCAGCCGTTCGTCGCAAGAGAGGCCGACTACAACGCATTCCTCGGCAAAGTCCCTCCGCCCGACCACCCGGAGCCGATCACCGACAACACCCACCCGTACCTGCGATGGTGGCGAACCCACGCCGGCATCGAGGAGGTCTCGGAAGCCGAGGTAATGCGCGCCCGCACCGCATACTGGGCGCTCGTCAGCAGCCTCGATCGAATGCTCGGCCAAATCTTCGACGTCCTGGAGCGCAACGATCTGCTCGATGACACGCTCATCATCTACACAACCGACCACGGCGAGCAGGTCGGCGAGCACGGCCTCTGGTGGAAGCAGACCTTCTACGAAGAGGCGTCTCGCGTCCCGATGATCGTCTCCTGGCCGTCAACGCTCCCGCAGGGCCGGCGCTGCGATCGCGTCGTCAGCCAGATCGACCTGAACGCGACGCTGCTCGAACTGGTCGATGCCCCCGCACTCCCTGGCTCTTCCGGCCGCTCCATGACCGGCATCATCAACGACCAGGGCGCCGCAGGATGGGACGATACGGTCTTCGTCGAATACTGCACCGAGCCCGGCGACCCCGCCCACTCGGACGGCGACCGCGCCTTCCAGAACCGCATGGTCAGGCAGGGCTCATGGAAGCTCAACTACTACCACGGCTTTCCCCCGCAATTATTCGATCTTGAAAATGACCCCAACGAAATGACCGACCTCGCGGCCGACCCCAACCACGCGGCAAAGCGCGACGAATTGCTCACACTGGTCCTCGAAGACTGGGATCCCGACACCATCAGGGAACAGATCGAAGGCCTGACCGCAGAAGGCGCAGTCCTCAAGCAGTGGGCAGAAAGCGTCCAGCCCGATGACGCCTACCGCTGGAACCTAGACCCCGAGGACGACCACGTAGACGGCGGGTAGCTTATTGCTAAGCCCCCTCGGGCAACGGCACGGCGAGCCCCGTGATCTCCCCAATCCGCGCCGCGCCCTGTTGCATCACCCACGCGTCAGCCCAGGGGTACCCACCACGCGGCAGCAGATCGGCATTCACGCCCGGCGTCACCGCCGCCGTGCCCCTCACAAAGCCGATAAACGCCCGCATGACTTCGTAGTACTCCAGCAGGCCGTGATCAAGGGCACGCCGCTGTTCATACGCATCCAGATACGCGCTTCGGAAGCCCTGCAACATGTCCCGGGCTTCCGGGAATACTCCACCCGCAACCACGCCCACTAGCACCAGCGTCACAGCCACGTCATGCTCGGCGTCTGCGAACGAGGCGCCCGGCCAGTCGATCACACCGCTCACGGCGCCGTCATCGACCATGACGTTGCCGGGATGAAAATCACCGTGGCACACCGCCGGAGTCTCCCTTTCTTCAGGCCGATTCTCCCCGAGCCAGTCCCACACGGGCCTCAGACCTTCGAATTCCGGCTCGTCGAAATACCGCCCGAGCCGATCCAGGCGATGCCAGATCGAAAACGCATCGGCCGAAAATCCCGTTCCTTCGACCGCCTCAATCACGGGTGCCGGCGGAATTTCATGGAGGCTAGCGTGCAGGCGCGCGAGCCGACCCGGCACCGACTCGAGATCGGCAGTCCCGTCGAACAGGTCAGCCATCATCGGCCGCCCGCTCACCCGCTTCATCAGGTTAAACGGCCGGCCACCTATGCCCGGGCTGCCGACCTGAAGCACCACGCGAGGCACCGGGTAGCCCAGCCCCGCCAGCGCGTTCTGAAAAGCAGCCTCCCGCCGCCCCTGTGTCTCCGCACCGCGCTCCCTGAACACCCGCAAAACCAGCGGCCCCGATAACGGCCCAGACTCAGCCGACACCCTGAAGCCGTATGTGAAAGTCTCAAACCCGCCCGTGAGGCGCACCGGGGCGTCAACAAACTCCAGACCAGCGCCGGCCTCCGCGCTGAGCTGCTCCAGCAAGGCGGTCGATACGGCCTCATCATCCGGTGAATCCGGGGGGAATTCTGGCATCGAAGCTCGATCAGTCATGCCGCAATCCTAGTCCGATATCAACCTTCACGCCCCCGTCCGCGCAAACCCCGCGAGCCCCCCGGATCCCCTGTTTGTCATCCCGGGCGAAGCCGAGGGATCCCAGCCTTCCTCCGCCATTCGCGGCTGGCCCCGCCTCAAACGTCCCGTTCACCTGATGGCGCAGACGTGATCGCCGTTGACAACGCGCCGCGCACCTGAATAGCCTCGATTTAGCACTCGCGCAACCCGACTGCTAACGGGGATGGCCTGACTCATGCGATTCCTTCGACTCACCGGCCTCTGGCGACACTCTGATTTCCGAAAACTCTGGGCCGGCCAGGCCATATCCATTTTCGGCTCACAGATGGTCGGCCTCGCCCTCCCCCTCACCGCCGTCATAGTCCTCGACGCATCGCCCCTCCCAACGTGGGGAGTAACTTGCCACTTCCGAGCCTTGCCGGTCGGTCGCGCGAAACGGGCGGGGCGAGCCCTGCTCCTACTTCAGCTCCACCATCGTGGCGCCGTCGCCGCCGTCTGCCGGGCCGCCCGCGAAGAACGTCTCGACCGAATCGTGGCGCGAGAGCGTCTCCCGCACCGCCTCCCGCAGCGCGCCCGTGCCTTTGCCGTGGATGATGCGGCCAGTCGTACCGCCCTGCAGCATCATCCGATCGAGAA
>JADFPB010000121.1 GCA_022562515.1 Chloroflexota bacterium
TCCGATCTCGTTTTCCGCCACGAATACCCTCTTGATGCATTGTTGCAGCGTCGTTGTAACAACGATCACAGGCGGTAACTACATAATCAAGAAACGTTGTGGTACGGGAATGTTGTGGGGGTTTCGTCATTCTGATTTAGATACCGCCACCGTCTCGCCCCGCGCCGCAGACTCGTACGCCGCCAGCAGCACCTCCAGCGAGCCGATCGCCTCTTCGACCGTGATGTCCGGCCGCGCGCCGGACTCCAGCGAATCGACGAACCGCGTGATGTCCAGCGGGTACCAGTTGGTCTCGTCCGCCAGCGCCACCCACGCCTCTTTTGTCGGGTTGCCGCCCGCCGTTCGAGTAGACCGCCACATCATCATCGGGTCGGTCGGGTTGGGTGGCGGCAGCGTCGGGTACGGCTCGTCGGCCGATACCTCGATGTGCGGCGTCCATGCGTCAAACGTCTCCGTTCCCTCGCTGCCGACGACCACGATCTTGTGCGGCCCGCCCTTCGGGTGGCTGTAGTAGCCGATTCGCCCGCCGGTGGCGGTGGCGACAACGCCGTCCTCCAACTGCATCGCCACGGCGCCGAAGTCCTCGATATCCCGCTCGACATGCTGGGCGAAGAAGTAATTGCCCGTGATCGCAGTCACCTCGGTCGCCCTCCTGCCCGCCAGCCAGAGGCAGAGGCCCACCGAGTAGACGCCGAGGTCGAAGAACTCCCGCTTGGCGTCGATGAACGTGAACCGCTCGGGCGGCGATTTTTCTTCTCGCACGGTCCCTTCCGGCACAGTCCCGGCGCGGCCCTTCGCGAACAGCACGTCGGCATGCACCGCCCGCAACTCCCCGATTCGCCCCGAGTCGATGCACTCCTTCGCCGCCAGTGCCCACGGGAGGCCGGTATAGCTGTACATCTGGTTGTGGACGCCGCCCTCCCTGATGGCATCGCGTATCGCGCGCCCCGCCTCGATGCTGCCCGCCAGCGGCTTGTCGAGAAACAGCGCCTTACCCGCACGGGCGCAGGCAACCGCGGCCTCGCCCCTGTCCTCGATTGCCGCACACATGCTGACGATATCGACGCCCGGAAGCGCTAAAGCTTTGCCGAGATCCGGAACGAACGGGATTTCGTGCCCGTCGGCGAGCGCCTGGTCGAGTTCGACTCGCTCGTCCGATATGCCCGCCGCGTCTGTCACCGCCACCAACTCGCAGCGGGGATCGGCCGCGAAGGCCACGGCGTGCGTCTCCTGATGCGTGCGATTTCCGCCGACGAGAAGCACCCCGTACTTTGCGGACCCGCCGGGCATCAGGCCAGAATCTCCGTCGAGCCATTGTGATACGCCGCGCCCGAGCTGCCGATCAGTGCGATGTCCAGCCCCGGCCGGTCGTCGGCGGTGGCGATACCGGTTGCGACGATCGCGGACTGGCCGCCGCCCCATATGCAGAACACCGTCAGGTTGCCGGCCTCCGGCGACCCGATGACCGTCTGGCGGTCGGGCGCCGCGCCCATCCAACCGGACACGTGGCCCACTGCGGCATCGGCAGCTGCCTGCGCGGCCGGGCCGCGCTCGCGGACCGTCTCCGTCCAGCGAACGAAAACAGGCCGGCCGATGCGCCCGGAGCGCGCGATGTCCGCCATCCCGTCGGCTACTGACTTCACTTCGCTTGCCATCGCCAGTGAGTGTAGGAGCGGGTCCGCGGGCGGTCAAACGGCGATTCGGGCGCAGGACCGCTGGTACAGTTACGGCCCCGACGCCTGCGAGGCCACAACTGACACGGGGGTGACACGCGGGCACGAGGAGGAGGAGACGATGAGACCCAGCAAGATTCGGTCGAAGATGAACGCGGGGGAGAAGGCGTACGGCTTTGGCATCACCTTTCCGAGCGAGTCGCTCATCGACATTGCCGGGTACATCGGCTTCGACTTTGCGCACCTCGATGCCGAGCACGGCGTATTCGACTACGGCGATATCGAGCGCATGTGCCGCGCAGCCGATCTCCACGGGATGACCTGCACCGCACGCGTGCCAAACATCGACAATTCGACCTTGCTCCGCTTCTTCGACCGCGGGATCATGGGCGTGCTGGCCCCCCATATCTCCAATCGCGATGAGGCCGAACAGGTGGCGAAGGCCTGCAGGTACGCCCCGGAGGGCGATCGCAGCTTCGGCACCGGGCGCGGTCGCGACTACGGCCTAGACAAGCCGCCGGCCGAGTACATGGCCGATTTCAACCGCGAAGTCACGGTCGGCATTCAGATCGAGACCTCGGAAGGCGTGCAGAAAATCGACGAGCTGCTCGAAGTCGACGGCATCGATTACTTCACCTTCGGGCCGGCAGACCTGGCCCAGTCACTCGGCTACCCCGGCGACCCCGGCCACAGCGATGTTCAAGCTGCGATGGAAAGCGTTCGGAATCGGGTACGCGACGCAGGGCGGCTGATGCAGGAAGACATTATGCAAAGCGTGAACCTTGTCATGTGGATGCCACCGCTGCTGAAGAAATGGCTAGAGGATGCTAGAGCGGCAGGCTAATACGTCGACATTCGTCGCAGGAGCGGACGGCTGCAAGGGCGGCTGGATAGTCGCCGCGACAGATTCGGAAGACCTGGGCCACCCACGCGTTGCAACAGTGCCGGCGTTTCGGGATATCTGGACTGTCTTTGACGCCGAACCGGACGTGCTCGCCGTCGACATGCCGGTCGGCCTTGTGAACAACGGCAGCCGCCGGGTGGATGGCATTGCGCGCAAATTGCTCGGCAAGAAATCGTCGAGCGTCTTCACGCCACCGGAGCGGATGCTGCTCGAGTACGCCAGCCTGAACAATCATCTAAGCGACGATCGCGAAGGCTCCTACATGGATTCCTACGATGCCGTGAACGAATGGGCGCAGCAGTTTCTAGGACATGGCGTTCCGATACAGGCATTCGGCATCTTTCCGAGGATCGCCGAGGTCGATCGCTACATGACCGAAGAGCGCGACCCCAGGGTTCACGAGTCGCATCCAGAACTGATATTCAAGCGCATGAACAGTGACCGGGTGGTGGCAGATTCCAAACGAGCGGAGGAAGGCCAGGCTGTACGGGCCGCGCTTCTCGAGCAATACGTCGGTGTCGATGCGGGAGCGATCGAAATCCAGAAGACCCCCGGCGCCGACGCCGCGATCGACGACCTGCACGATGCGCTCGCCCTCATGTGGACTGCCGCCCGCATCAACTCGGGCGACGCAGAGCGCATACCGAAGGTAGTCGACTTGGACCCGGTTGGGCTAGATATGGCAATGTGGTTCTGACCAGCCGCGGCAATCGCTGCGATTGGCATTCAGGGAGGCTGACATGAAAATCGGATTGGGCGCAGGACCGCTGTCGGGAGGCCCGGCAGACCTGAGAGGCCAGGTCGATGCTGTCGTAAAGGCCGAAGAAGACGGATTCGCAAGCGTCTGGTTCAACTCTTCGAACGGCGCCGATCCCCTCACGATCATCGCGCTCGCCGGCGCGCGCACGAGCCGTATCGAACTCGTCATAGGCGTGTTGCCGATCTACTCCCGGCAGCCGTTGCTCATGGCGCAGCAGGCCCTCAGCGCCAGTGAGGCCACCGGCGGCAGGTTCACGCTGGGCATCGGGCTCGCCCACCCGGAAAGCGTTCCGCTTATGTGGAACTCGCCGTTCGATCGGCCCGCGAAGTTCATGGGCGAATATCTGGACGTTCTCCTGCCGCTGCTCGAAGAGAAGCAGGTCCAGACTGCCGGGGAGATGATCCTCACCGAGGCCTCGCTCAATTTTCCAGACGTTCCCGCGTCCGGCGTCATGCTCGCCGCGCTCGGACCCCGCATGTTGAAGCTCGCCGGCCGGAGAACCGGAGGCACGGTCCTCTGGGTCACCGGCAAAAACGCCATCCGCACGCACATCGCGCCGCGCCTGCGCGAAGCCGCAGAAGAAGCCGGCCGCGCCGCGCCGCGTATCTACACAGCCCTGCCAATCACGGTGACCGATGATAGCGACGCCGCGCGGGAGGCCACCGCCAGGCAACTCCGCAGTTACGGCAGGCTGGTGAACTATCGGCGCGTGCTGGACATCGAGGGCGCCGACGGCCCCGAAGACGTCGCCCTGATCGGCAACGAATCCGAAGTTGAGGAGCAGTTGAGAGAACTCGCCGACGCCGGCGCGACCGACTTCGCAGCCGCTATCACGACTGTCGCAAGAGGCGATACCGAGACCGTGCCCCGGACGCGGGCGCTGCTGAAAAGCCTCATCGACAAGATCTGACGCCGGCGCTGACCAGGCGCCCATATGTTTTCGGGCAGGGGAGAGCCTCGCCTCGCCCGGCGGCATCGTCCGCCACGTTCGCGCCGAGGCGGGCTAATCCGATTGCAGAAGCGTGATCACCGTTACGGACAGGATACCGGCCCCCAGAACCACCACCAGTCCGACCAGCGCGATGAACCAGCGCGCTTCGTCCGGCGTTCGACGTCCAAGTTCTCGCATCCGTTATCAGGCCCCGCTTCCATCTGGCATCCGCCGGGCGCGATTTACGCCCGACTCGCCCCCTCAAGCTATGTTTCCCCAACATCGCCCGTTAGGCGGGATCACGGAGAGGGGCGGTGTGTTTCTACGCGCCGCGCGAACTTATCCCCCACGCTTCCCGTAGACGGTTAGACTACGCACGCTTTCGGGCCGGGTGGCCCCGTGTGTGTTAGACCGCGTGATAGACGAGGAGATACGAATGAGTCCCATGGGAAGAGTTCCCGAGGTCTACGCCCGCCTGGGCGTGAAGCCGGTCATCAACGCCCAGAGCTGGGTCACCATGCTCGGCGGGAGCCTCATGCGGCCAGAAGTGCTCCGGGCCATGGACGAAGCGGCGACGGCGTTCGTCGATCTCGCACAGTTGACCCGTGCCGGAGGCGAGATCGTGGCGCGGGCATGCGCGGCGGAGGCGGGCTTGATTACCGCGGGCGCCTCGTCCGGCAACCTCCTGATGGCCGCGGCCGCGATGACCGGCACCGATCGCGCGAAGGTCGATCAGCTCCCCGATACGGCGGGCATGAAAAACGAGATTCTCATCTTCAAGGGCGGCCGGAACTCCTACGACAAGTCGTTCATCACCGCCGGCGCAAAGCTTGTCGAGTTCGGCTCGAGCGGCGGCGCACAGCGATATCATTTGGAGGCCGCGATCAACGAGAAGACGGCTGGCCTGGCGTGGATAGTGGCGCCGTTCCAGAAATACCCGTTCCCGCTCGAGCAGGCGATCGAGATCTGCCACGCTCGCAGCATCCCCGTGCTGGTCGACGCCGCGGCCGAGGTGCCACCCGTCGAAAACCTTACCCACTTCACGCGAATCGGCGCCGACATGGTCGCCTTCTCCGGCGGCAAGGGCATCGGCGGACCCCAGAACGCCGGCCTGCTCGCCGGGACAAAGGAGCTGATCGAAGCCGCGTTCCTGCACATGTTCAACCTGGGCAGTGGCACGGTTGGAATAGGCCGTCCTTCCAAAGTCCCGAAGGAGACGGTCGTCGGCATGGCGACTGCGCTGGAGCTGTTCCTCGAATCAGACCACGTGGCGACATGGGCGGGCTGGCGGAAGCAGGCCCAGCACATCGTCGGCAGGCTAAAGAGCATTCCCGGCCTGCACGTGGTCATCGAGGACGGCGACATCAACCGGCAGGGGCCGCAGGCCGTCATCTACATCGAGAGTGACTGGAAAGGGCCGTCGCCGAGCGACATCCGGGCCACGCTCGCCGCCGGGGACCCCAGCATTCGAGTGGGCGGTGGAGGCTACAGAGACGAGATAAATATCGTGCTGGTGAACGTCCAACCGGGCGAAGAAGAGATCATCGCCGACCGCCTCGAAGACATCTTGCGGGGGTAGCGCCGACTACTCGTACAACTCGATCACCGTATCGTCGAACTGGCTGACCACCGAAACAGCCGCCGCGAATCTCCACGTCCCACGCTCCAGAAATCCATCCTGGTCAAAGGACGGTGAAAGGTAGACATGCTCAAGGGTCTCCAGATACACGTTGCCGGTGCGGATCAGAATGTGGGTTGAATATTCGCTCATTTCCCCCTCCGCCTCGTACCAGTTCTGGAAAAAGCCAGTCAGGCCACTGGTTTGCGTGATGACGAACCGCACACCGTTGGCGCCTTCAACGACCTGGTCCGTCCACTTGACCACGCTGATCAGCCGGTCCTGTGTCGCCCATCGCGGTAGTTCCGGAGTCGGCCCGGGCCTGAGTTCCTGGGCTGGGTGTGTGATCCCTGACCCGCACGCCAGTGCAACTATTGCCGCGATCACGAGCATCAGCCCGGCGATCTTACGCGCGGGAAATCGTGGGAGTCGAAAGAGAACGTCCACGCCACCAATGCAGCAGGCCTCTTCGGATGCCCTCCCGCGGCCCCGGGCCAACGAGGCGTAAGCTATGCTGCCGCATCGCAGACGCTCTCCCACATCATCTGAAGGCACCCCATGAAGATCACCGAGATAACGGCACAGCCGTTCACCTATAAAAGCCGCGCCGCCCGCGACAACGAGGGCCACGGCCACCCCGGCCCGGAAGTCGACGCCGTCCAGACGCTCGTCACCATCAAGACGGACGAAGGCGACGAGGGCTACGCGTTCGGCGCGGAGAAATCGGTGGTGGACGAGCATGTCCGGCCCATCGTCGTCGGCGAAGACCCGTTCGACCGCGAGAAGATCTGGCAGAAGCTGCGGCACATGCAGCGCATCGCGCCATCCGGCCTCACCGACAGGCTCATCGGCGTCATAGACATCGCCCTCTGGGACCTCGCAGGCCGCCACGCCAGCATGCCGGTCCACAAGATGCTCGGCGGCTTCAGGGACAAGGTGCTCGCATACGCCAGCACTATGGTCGGCGACGAGATGGAGAGCGGCCTGGCAACGCCCGAAGACTATGGGAAGTTCGCCGAGTGGGCCGTCAAAGAACGCGGCTACAAGGCCTTCAAGCTTCACACGTGGCAGCCGCCCATCGAATGGGCGCCGAGCTGGCGGATGGACGTGAAGGCATGCGCCGCGGTGCGCGAGGCGGTCGGCCCTGACATCCCCCTGATGATCGACTCGTACCACTACTACAACCGGATGGATGCCCTGCTGCTGGGCCGGGAGTTGGAGAAGCTCGACTTCTACTGGTTCGAGGAGCCGATGGACGAGGCCAGCATGTCGTCGTACGTCTGGCTGGCGGACCAGCTGGACATACCCATCATCGGGCCCGAGACGATGGGCGGGAAGATGTTCACCCGGGCCGAGTGGATCAAGAGCGGCGCATGCGACATTTCCCGAAGCGGCGTCGGCGATGTCGGCGGGCTAACGCCGCTGATGAAATGCGCCCACCTGGCGGAGTCGTTCAACATCGCAATGGAGGTCCACGGCGGCGGCGCAGGCAACCTGAACGCCCTGGGCGCGATGGGCCTGCCCGGCGAGTTCTACGAGCGCGGCCTGCTCCACCCGTTCATCGACTACGAGGAGCCGCCGGCCTACCTGAACACGCTCTTCGACCCCATGGACGACGAGGGCTACGTCCACATGCCGACGGCGCCCGGCATCGGCCTGGACATCAATTTCGACTACATACAGGCGAATCTCGTTTAGCTGCTGATCATCACATCAGGGGCGAACGGGTCTGCCGTGACATGAAAGACGCCAGGAGCAGAGGGAACAGATGCTGAAACCGGGAGATAAATTTCCACGCCTTGAGCTGGAAGTAGTTGGCGGCGACAAGCTCATCCTGCCGGACGAGTTCGCCGGCAACTGGGCATACATCATGGTCTACCGGGGCCACTGGTGACCCTACTGCAATCGGCAGTTGGCCGACGCAGACGCTAATTTCGACGCTCTCAGCGAACTCGGGATAAAGGTCGTCGGCGCCAGCGCCGATTCGCTTGAGGGCGCGGAAGAGACGGCCGGCGAGGGCCATCCCTATCCGATCGGATACGGACTGGACGCCGACGATGCCCAGATTCTTGGCGCATGGACCGGCGTGCGGCAGGGGATGACCATCGTCAACCCGTGCGAGTTCATCCTCAACCCGGAGGGCGTAGTCATGGCCTCCCTGTACGCCACCACCCAGATCGGCCGCATGAACCCCGCGGAGATCGTCCGCTTCGTCAGCGCGCGCAAGTAGGGGAGTCGCTTGCGTCTCCCGGAGGTAGTAGACCGGCCACGCGGGACGGGCGGGGCAAGCATCGCCCCAATCCCCGGATGGCGCTGTCCTGAGCCAGTCTGAGGGTGCGGGCCACCGCATGCCTATTTGACGGAGTAGCCTCCGTCGACCGCGATCGATGCGCCTGTGACGAAGTCTGAGGCCGGGCTAGCCAGGTATACCGCCGTCCCTGCAAGATCGAACGGCTGGCCCCATCGAGCCGCAGGCGTCCGGTCCTCGATCAATTTCTCCCGCTCCGGGTACATCTTCAAAAACGCGTCGGTCATGTCCGTGTGCAGCCACCCCGGAAGAATCGTGTTCACCTGGATATTGTTCTTCGCCCAGGCGATGGCGCACGACTTGGAGAACTGCACCACGCCGCCCTTGCTCGAAGCGTACGGACTCGCATACTCGCTGGCGAAGATCGACATCATCGACCCGATGTTGATGATCTTCCCACCGCCGCGCGCCTTCATTTTGGGATAGACCGCCTTCGATACGAGGAACACGCCTTTCAGATTGGTGTCCAGGACTCGGTCCCACTCCTCTTCTGGAATGTCCTCCGGCTGCGCGCGGAAAGACGTGCCCGAGTTGTTGACGAGTATGTCGATGCCGCCGAACTTGTCCACAGCGGCCTGAACCGCCGCTTCAATCGATGCGGAGTCAGTCACATCGCAACTGACGCCGATCGCACGCGCTCCGGTCGCATTTATCTCGGCCACCGCGCCGGCCGTTTTATCTGCGTTTCGTGAAGCGATCACAATGCTCGCGCCCGCGCCCGCCAGACCCAGCGACATGCCGAGGCCAAGCCCCCCGTTTCCGCCGGTGACGAACGCAACCTTGCCGGTGAGATCGAACGGATTTGCCGCCATGAAGGATTCTCCTGATTTTGCCGTGGGATTGCGCCCTGCGCGGATGAGATCGCGCCGGAAACGTGATCGGAAGCCAGATTATGCCGCACCGATCCTCATGTTGCGACTAATTATTCCTCATGTGTCTGGACGCGCCCGGCCCTGTACCATTCGCTCACCCGGCAGTTGCCCTGCCGAAGAGAGCGAACA
>JADFPB010000122.1 GCA_022562515.1 Chloroflexota bacterium
CAGGGACGGCGGGTAGCATCTGTTGCTGACCGGACTACTCATCTCGGCGGGCGCCGGGCTTCTCCTTGGACCGTTCGTGAACATCGCGATAGACCGGCTGCCGCCGGTTGGCGATGGAGAGGACGATCGCTGGATCCCGACGGTACGGGGCCGTCGCCGGTCGCAGCGGGTTCCCGATTCCACGCCCGACCCGAAGGCGCTGCTGTTAGCGCCGGTAGTTGGAGTGCTCGCGTTCAAAGGGCAGGGCCGTTCGCGAAAGGGCCTTTCGATTCGCAGGCCGCTGGTCGATCTGGCCATTGCCGGGCTGTTCGTTCTTTCCTGGGCGCAGTTCGAGGGCGACTGGTTCAGGTTCATCGCTGTGTGTGGCTTCGCAACCGCTATCTTTGCCCTTGGCGTGATGGACCTTGAGACTAATTACCTGCCCGACTACGCGACATATCCGACTGCGCTGGCGGCGCTGATCGTTTCACCGTTCTGGCCACAACTTGATTACTGGGACGGCGTCAGTGGCGCGGCGGCAGGACTGGCGGTCTTCCTGCCGTTCGCCTGGTACGGTTCACGAACCGGCAGGGACATAATGGGCTGGGGCGATGTCAAATTCGGCGGCATGCTGGGGGCTGTGCTGGGCCTGCAAATGCTGATCACCGGCCTCTATCTCGGGATACTGGCCGGAGGCATTGGGGCTGTGGCCGTACTCATGGTTCGCCGCGGCGAACGCCGGCCAAAGGTACTTCCGTACGGGACGTTTCTCGCTCTCGGCGGGCTTGCGGCGCTTTACTTTGGCAGGGAGATCCTGGATTGGGCCGGCGACACATTTATTGCCTAGCGGGCAAGACTATTCGGGGCGGCGAAGGCAGTTGAATCTCGTACACCACGTTCTGGGATCGTTCGGCACCAACGTTTACGTCCTGGCCGACGACGAGACGTCCGAGACGCTTGTCATCGACCCCGGCGCCGATTGCGAGCGCCTTGCCGAGGACCTGAAGCTGGCGGGCCTGAAGTTGAAGTACATCGCCGTCACTCATGGCCACGGCGATCACACCGGCGCCGTGGCCACCCTTCAGAACGCGCTGGGTGGAGAGTTCGTCGCCCACGCCGGCGATCGCGGACAGATCGAGGTTCCCGCGCCGTGGATCGTGGCGATGATGCCCGGGTTCGTCGATCCGCCACCGGTCGACCGATTCGTTGAAGATGGCGATGTGTTGACTCTGGGAGAGTTGGCGATCACGGTCGTAGCCACGCCGGGCCACACGCCAGGCAGCGTCTGTTACCTGCACGAGGACGTCGTTTTCACGGGCGATACGCTGTTCCAGGGTTCCGTCGGGCGCCATGACCTGCCGGGCGGCGACGGAGACCTCGAGATCAGGAGCATCAAGACCCGGCTGCTGACACTGCCATCTGAAACCAGGGTGCTGCCGGGCCACGGGGCGGCGAGCAGCATCGGCGAAGAAGCGAGTTCGAACCCGTATCTAATTTGAGCCTGGCGCTGAGCCGGTCGGCAGTAGAAACGGCCCCGGAGATGGCTCCGGGGCCGTTTTTTTACTCTATCAACCCATCATCCTGCTGCGCGCGCTACGGCGCTCGTTATGGCGTTCTCAGCCATCACTCTGGCCAGGTGCTCGCGGTATTCAGCGGAAGCATGGATATCGTCCGTGACATCGCCTGCCATCTCCACGGCGGCGCGGTCTGAGGCCCGGCGGATCACCGCCAGAGTCGGTTCTTTGCCCACGAGGATGCGCTCCGTGCGCTTTGCCCTGGTGGCCTTTGAGCCAACGCCGGTTACTGCGACTCTTGCGCCGGCGACGGTGCCATCGGAGGCCAGCGTCACCAGTGCGGCGACTCCGGCGACGGCGTAGTGCGAGGCCTTGTTTGCGAACTTGTTGTAGGCGCTGCCCGATCGGGCGCCGGCAGACGGGAATCGGATCTCGGTGATGATCTCCGTGGGCCGCAGGGCCGTCGTGAGGAGATCGACGAAGAAGCGGTCAGCGGCTATCTCCCGGGATCCTCGGCGGGTCTTCGCAACGATGATTCCGCCCAGAGCCAGGAACACCGCGGGCAGGTCGCCCGCGGGGTCCGAGTGGGCCAGGCTACCGCCTATCGTGCCGCGGTTCCTCACCTGTACGTCCGCTACCTGGCCCGCGGCCTCTGCGAGGGCGGGCGCGGCGGATTGCACGGCACTCGACTGGCTTATCTCGTAGTAGGTGGCCATCGACCCAACCGACAGTCCGCCGCCATTTGCGGTGATCGATTTGAGCTCACCGATGTTGCCGATGTCGATCAGCGCGTCTGGCGACGCGAGCCGCAGTTTCATCAGCGGAATCAGGCTGTAGCCGCCTGCGACGATCTTGCCGTCGTCCCTGTACTTTGCGAGTAGTCGCGCCGCCTCGTCGAACGTATCCGGGGCGAAGTACTCGAAGTTGTTGCTAACCATGGAGTTACTTCCTCCTCGGGCGGGCTTTGCCCGCTGCGTCCAGAAGCCGCCAGACCTTTTCAGAGGTAACCGGCATGTCGATGTGGGTCACGCCGATATGTTTCAGGGCGTCCACGCAGGCGTTGACGATGGCCGGGGTCGCGGCAATCGTGCCTGTTTCGCCGGCGCCCTTTGCGCCGAGCGGATTCACCGGGGTGGGAGTGACTGTATGGCCCAATTCGAAATTGGGCAGGTTAATCGAGTTAGGCACAGCGTAGTCGAGCATCGACCCCGTGAGTAGCTGCCCATCGTCGGAGTAGACGGCGCGCTCCCATAGTGCCTGGCCGATACCCTGCGCCGCGCCTCCGTGCACCATGCCGGCAAGAATCATCGGGTTGATTATGTTTCCGACATCGTCCACCCCGATGTACCTGGTCAGCTTCACATCTCCCGTGTCCTGGTCAATCTCGACCACTGCGATGTGGCAGCCGAAAGGCCAGGTGAAGTTTTCCGGGTCGAAGAAACTGGTGGCCTCGAGCCCCGGTTCCATCCCGCGAGGCAGGTCCCTGGCGTGATAGGCCTCGCCGGCCACTGCTGCGAATCCCATCGAGCGCTCAGGAATGTCCTCGACGATGAAGTTGCCGTTCACGAGTTCAACCTGGGAATCCGAGACTCCCAGCTGGTGGGCTGCGATCTTTTTCGCCTTCGCGACGACCTTTTTCAGGCTCATCGACAGAGCACCGCCGCCGACTGCAATACTGCGGCTTCCGAACGTGCCGGTTCCAAACTGCTGCCGGTCGGTATCGCCGTGGAGAACCTCGATGTCGTCGATGTCTATTCCAAGTTCGGCCGACGCGATCTGCGCGAAGGAGGTCTCATGTCCCTGGCCGTGCGGGGATGTGCCGATATAGATGGTCACACTGCCGGTCGGGTGGACTCTGACGGTATTCGACTCCCACAAACCGGCGCCGGCTCCCAGGGATGCTGCAACCGCGGACGGGGCCGCCCCGGAAATCTCGACATAGCAGCTGAACCCGACACCGAGCAGCCTGCCCTCGCGCCGGGCCGCCCGCTGTTCCTTTCGGAAGCCCCGGTAATCGAACATCTCCAGCGCCTTGTTGAGGGTGCCTCTGTAGTTCCCCGTGTCATACATCACCCCGGTCGGCACTTCATGGCCGCGCTTGAAAGGCTTGATCAGGTTCTTTCGCCGAACGGCAACCGGATCCCGCTTGATCTCCTGGGCGAAAAGATCGACCATCCTCTCCACGAGGTAGGTTGCTTCCGGCCGGCCCGCTCCCCGGTAAGCATCGACCGGCGTCGTGTTCGTGAAAACGCCGAACGTCTTACAGCCAATCGCAGGGATGTTGTACACGCCTGTCAGCATGAGGCCGAAATAAATTGTCGGAATCAGAGGCGCGAATGTCGACAGATAGCCGCCCACGTTCGCGTGGACCGTGCAGCGCAAGCCGAGGATCTTGCCGTCCCTGTTGCCGATGATCTCCGCGTATGTAATGTGGTCCCGGCCGTGGGTGGTTGCCTGGTAATTCTCCTGGCGGCCTTCGATCCATTTCACCGGGCGTCCCAGTTGTTTCGCAACGATTCCGGTGATCACTTCCTCAGCGTAGAGGTAGAGTTTTGATCCAAATGCTCCGCCCACTTCCGGAGCGATTACCCTGAGCCGCGACTCCGGGTGCCCGGTCGCCAGACAGAAGAGCAGCCTGACCAGGTGCGGGATCTGGGTAGACGTCCACATCGTGATCTGATCTGTTCCGGGGTTGTAGTCGGCGACGACCCCCCTGGTCTCCATGGCGTTGGGGATCAGTCGCTGGTTGATGATCTTCTGCTTGACGACGACTTCAGCCTCTCTGGCTGCAGCGTCCCAATCTCCACCGTTTACTTCCCACTCAAATGCGACGTTCCCGGGCGCCTCTTCGTGGAGTTGGGGAGCGTCCGGTTTCTGGGCCTCTTCTGCGTCCACGACGACCGGAAGTTCTTCGTAGTCAACGTTCACCAACTCGGCGGCGTCCGCGGCGATCGCCTTCTCCTCGGCCACGATGACGGCAACGGCGTCGCCTACGTAGCGCACCGTGTCGATGGCAAGCGGCGGATGATCGGGTTGTTTGGTACCTTCAACAACCCAGCCGAGAGGCAGTGAACCAAGCTGGCCGGCAAGGTCTGCCGCTGTAAAGGCTGCTACCACGCCGGGAGTGTTTGTCGCTGCTGAGACGTCAATGCGCTTGATCTTCGCGTGTGCGTAGGGACTGCGAACGATTGATAGATGCAGCAGTCCCGGAAGGACCACGTCATCCACATAGGTGCCATTGCCTGTAATGAGCCTGGGATCTTCTTTTCTGCGAACTGAGTCGCCAATTTGTACTGCCATCAGGAGGCTCCTGTCGCGGTTTGGGCCGCAGTCTGCGCAGCCTTGACGATGTTGTGGTAGCCGGTACAGCGGCAGAGGTTTCCGAGTATGCCTTCCCGGATCTCATCCTCGGTCGGGTTCGGGTTGCGGTCGAGAAGCTGGGCGACGGATATCATCATCCCCGGGGTGCAGAAACCGCACTGCAGGCCATGCTCTTCCCGGAACGCGGCCTGGACGGGATGCAACTCGCCGTCCTTCGCCAGTCCCTCCACAGTGGTAACCGAGTGGCCGTTGGCCTGGACTGCGAACAGGGTGCAGGACTTGACGCTGGAGCCGTCCAGGAAGACGGTACAGGCGCCGCAGCTGGTGGTGTCGCATCCAATGTGCGTTCCGGTGAGGCCCAGCGTGTCCCGCAGGTAGTCTGCAAGGAGTAGCCGCGGCTCCACCGAGTCTGTGTATTCCGTGCCGTTCACGGTCACGGTAATCTCGTAAGACATATGCGTTGGCTCCTCCATAGTTGGCCAGGCTTGTGGCCCGATGAACGCGATGATCGGGCAAACGGCATATTCTGTATCAGTGGTGGCGGCAAATATGCACGGGTTGATGAGTTAGCGCAAGCCCTCCGGCCGTTTTAGCCCGTATCGAAAGGCGAATCCCAGTTCGAAAGGCGAGTCAGGCTTGAAAGTCGAAGGTTCTTACGAAATTAATGCCGGCGTGGAGACCGTGTGGGATCTCCTGGTAGACCCGGACGTGCTGGCCGAGCTTATTCCAGGGGCGAAATCGCTGGAGCGGATCGACGAGAACTCGTACCGAGCGACGATTGACGTAGGCGTCGGCCCCGTACGGGGCAGTTATGAAGGCACGGTCGAACTGATCGACCCGGTGCGACCGGAGTCGTACACCCTGAAGATCAGCGGCAAGGGTCCCGGCGCGTTCGTGACCGGTGAGAGCCATTTCACCCTGACGGCGCTCGGCGACTCGAAAACCCGCGTCGACGTCGAAGGCGAGGCTAACGTGGGCGGAGTGCTGGCCAGGGTGGGTCAGAGATTCACGGGCAGCGCGGCCCGGTCGTTGATGAACCAGTTCTTCGACAACTTGAAGAAGAAGGCGGCCGCGGGCTAGCCCTCGGTCGTGTAGCCCCACTCGTCTGCAACACGGCTGTTCGTTTTGCGGTTGTTCTCGGTGGCGATCTCGATGCGGTTGCCGTCGGGGTCGTTGACGAACAGGAAGCGCTGGCCATCGTGGCGCTCGCCTTCCGAGGTGATCTCGTAGCCTTCTTCGACCATCTTCTCGCGGGCGGCGTCGATGTCTTCCACCTGGAACGCCACGTGCCATGAGGCCGGGTTGCGCTCATTGCCTTCTGCCGGCTCGATGGGGTGGATCATGGCGCCATCGGCAAGCTGTGTCCAGATCACGGTGTTCCCATCGACCTGGCTCGGGATCACGTTCAGGCCCAGCACGTCGCGGTAGAACGGCAGCGTCTTCTTACGGTCGGAAATCGGTATGCCGACGTGGTTTATCCGTGTGATTTTTATCTCGCCCAATGTGTTGGTCTCCTGAAGATAGTATTGGTTTAGCGTTACGGTTAGCCATCAACTTCTACGATCATCTCGACTTCAACCGGAATCTGACCCGGCAGCGAGCCCATTCCCACGGCCGAGCGGGCGCCAACACCTTTTTCTCCGAACACTTCTCTGAAAAGGTCCGATGTCCCGTTGATCACCCGGGGATGGTCCATGAAATCGGGCGTCGCGTTGACCATGCCCAGTGTCTTGACCACCCGCCGGACTCTGTCGAGCGAGCCGAGCTGGACCCTGAGAGAGGCCAGAAGGCCGATGCCGACCAGCCGGGCCGCATCGTAGCCCTCTTCCACCGACAAATCAGCGCCCACTTTGCCTGCGGGCAGGGCGCCGTCGGGTCGCAGCGGTCCGTGGCCGGAAAGATAGACAATGTTGCCTACCTGGACCGCGGGCATGTAGTTGGCCACTGGTCTGGGGGCGTTGGATAGATCCAGGCCTAACTCTTTTACTCTGTCTTCAGCGCTCATCTTTCCTTTTTCCTTTTTTGTCCTCTGGGGTAGATACGTTTTTTTGGATGGCTTTCTTATCGGCGCGCTCCTGGGCGGCTTCGTCCAGAATTTCCCGCACCGGTGCGCGGAGATGGAAGAATACAAAAGCGGCGAGGAAGAACAAAACCCCGCCGGTGAGTAGCACGATCTGGTAGCTGCCGGTTTCGTCGAATATCCAGCCCGCGCCAACCGGCGTGACGAAAAGCGCGGCGTTGTACATGGGCGCAAGCACGCCTCGGATGGTGGCGAATCGCCTGCGGCCGAAGAGATCGCCGACGAGCGCCCAGTTGAGTGCGCTGCCGGCTTCCGAGCCGAGGAACAGCAGCAACGCGAGGAAGACGGGGATAGTTCCATCGACGAAGTTCATGATGAAAAGGCTGGTGCCGGAAGAGACATAGGCAACGGCGAGAATTTTCTGCCTGCCCACCTTGTCGCTCAGCCAGCCGGCAAAGATGATCACCGGCACGGCGAAGAGCGCCAGCAGGCCGACCATGTTGGCGGCGCCCTGTGGCGATTGCTGTTTCCATACGAGGATGGGGATTATGTGGACGAATATGGCGCCGTGGACGGACATCCGGAGCACCGTTCCGGTCGCCAGTACGTAGAAGGCCCTCGTTCTCACGGCATCCTTGACGTCCCAGTCTTCATCCTGGCCGACTGCGCCCTTGCGGTTTAGCGTGGCGATGCGCAGGTCGGCCGAGTCGCCATCGGGCAACAGTCCGTAGGCTTCCGGCGAGCGACGCATGAACACCGCCAGAGGGGCGACGATCACCAGCATCATGACGCCAATCCACAGCGCTGCTGTTTGCCATCCGTAGCGGAGGACGATGACGGAGAGGACGGGGACCATGATGGCGCCGCCGAGGCGGAATGCAGCGCTGTTGATCGACATGACCATGCCGCGCTTGCGCACGAACCAGGCGTTCAGGGCCGACGTCGTCGCCTGCATGAAACTGGTCGACGCGCCGATGGAGATCACGAAGATGTAGACGAGGACGAAATCCCGGTAGCTGGAGGTGCGCGACAGCAGGATGTAGCCAATGCCGACGAGGATTGTGCCGAAGAACATCAGCGGTCGCGGGCCGAACCTGTCGATGAGCCATCCGGTGAGCGGCCCCATGACGCCGTTCTCGGCCCGTGAGAGCGAGAAGGCGAGGGCGGTCTGGGCATGGTTGAGGCCCAGGGAGCTTGCGACGGGGAGGAAGAGGACGGTAAATCCCTGCCAGTGGACGCTTCCGCCTATCCCATTGGTCAGCGCCGAAGCGCCGAGAATCCACCAGCCGTAGAAGGTGCCGCGAACCCGGCCGCGTGCCTGGACGACAGTGCCGGACGACTCCGATTTATCGTCGGAAGCATCGGAGCGCAGTGCGCTCATCGCGCAGACCGCATACCGCGGTATCCAGAGGCAGTTACGATTGCGAAGCGCAGCGGCACTATCCCTCGTCCAGTCTGGCGTCAAGTGGCGCCAAGGTATCACAGAGAGCCGGCGCTACCCGGAAACGCTGCGCTCTCAGGCGCCTGGCTCGACCATCGTCGACGGGTCGAGGATCTTATCCAGTTGCTCGTCTGAGAGGTCTGTTTCCCGCCGCGCCACTTCCTTTATCGTTTCGCCGGTTTCGGAGGCGATATGGGCGATTTGAGCCGCCGCGTCGTAGCCGATTACCGGAGCCAGGGCGGTGCCTATCGCCAATCCCTGCTCGACCATGTCCGGGCCGCGGCTGGTGGCAACGAGGCCGTCGATGCACTGGCGTGCGAAGTTCTCGCAGCTGGCGGCGAGCAGGTCGATCGACTGGAGCAGGTTGTAGGCGGCGACAGGCATCATGACATTCAACTCGAAGTTGCCTGACTGGCCTGCGATCACGATGGTCTGGTCGTTCCCGATTACCTGGGCGGAGACCATGGTCACCGACTCTGCGATGACCGGGTTTACCTTGCCGGGCATGATCGAGCTGCCGGGCTGCACCTCCGGCAGCGAAATTTCTCCGATGCCGGCCCTTGGCCCCGACCCCAGCCAGCGGATGTCGTTGGCGATCTTGAGCAGGCTGACGGCGATGGTTTTGAGCGACCCGGATGCCTGGACGATGCCATCGATCGTGTTTTGCGACTGGAAGTGGTTGCCGGACTCGGAAAGATCGAGGCCGGTCAGCTCGCGCAGCCGTGCAATCACCCTGTCGGCGAACTCGGGATGCATGCCGATACCCGTGCCGACCGCGGTGCCGCCAAGCGCGAGGACCGACATCTCTGCGAGGTCGGCTTCTGCGCGATGCCGCCCATTCTCCAG
>JADFPB010000123.1 GCA_022562515.1 Chloroflexota bacterium
AGAAGCCGCCTCGCGATCTCCGGAAGAGGCGTGTCTGGCGCCACTGGCTGCCGCTCGATGAGGCCGTCCGTAACCGGATGGTCCCTCAGGCCGCGCAGGGTCTCCTCGAGCTGATCGATGTCTCCGAGCCACCCGCCAAGCAGCCAGGCGAATCGCTCGTGGGTATAGGGGACCTGTTTCTCCCGCGGAAAGAACGAATCATCGGTTATCAGGCCCATCAGCCGGCCAGCTTCATCAAGGACGGGCAAACAGCCTATTCTTCGGCTTAGAATCAGGGCCGCCGCATCCGCCAGGCTGGCGTCGGACGTGATGGTGATTGCCGGGGACGTCATGATGTCTGCCGCTGTGATCTCTGATCTAACTTCTGGCGCCGATAGTTACCGTCCGATTCAGTGGTTATCAATCTGATGGGCTGATGGTCCGATGGGCCGATTGGCAAAATGCTATCGGAATACGGGCGGCACGGCACGACATTGGATTATTTGAGAAGCGCTGGGAGGCGTTGCCATGGCTGACGGTAAGCGAATTCTTGTAACCGGGATGAGCGGCCTCATAGGCGGCCTTGCGGGCCGGGACCTCGCCCAGGACTACGAGGTCCGCGCTCTCAATCGCCGGCCGGTTACCAACGATTCTGAAGGATTCGAGTCCTTCCAGGCGGACATCGCGGACTATGACGCCATTCGCCCGGCGTTCGAGGGCGTCGATACGGTCGTCCACATGGCCGCCTACCTGGGCCAGGACATCGAAGGCCACATCTCCGGGAACATTCGCGGGGTCTACAACGTCTACGAGGCTGCACGCGACGCCGGCGTCCGGCGCATCGTGTTCGGGAGTTCCGGCGCAGCGGTCAATCTCTACGAAAACGACGAGCCGTACCTGTCAATGGTCGAAGCCCGCTGGGACGACGTGCCCGGGAGCTTCCCGCTTATCGACCATACATCGACGGTGCGCCCAAAAGGAGTCTATGGGGCCGCCAAGCTCTGGGGGGAGGCTCTTGGCCGGGCCTATTCCGAGGAGTACGGCATCTCGGTGATCTGCATCCGCATCGGCCGCGTCGTCGAAGAAGACTGGCCCCGGGACGCCCGCCACGCCGCCGTCTATCTGAGCCACCGCGATATCACGCAGATGATCCGCAAATGCGTCGAGGCCCCCGATACCGTCCGCTACGAGATCGTATATGCGGTCTCAGACAACCGCGGACGATTCAGAGACCTGGAGCACGCGCGCGATGTCGTCGGCTACGTCCCGCAGGACGGCATCCGCGACTGGCCCGCCGCCCGTCCCTGAGATGGCCCCCGGAGACGATCAGAAACTCTAGTTGATAGACACTCCGGTCAGTCCCGCCTGGCCCCGGAACGCATGCACGATCTTGAAGGCCACCAGGTCCATGTCGGACATGGAGGTGGTCACACTGAGATCGTAAATGCTCTCATCGTGGGGATGGGCATCGTGATAGTTCTTGAAATATGCGATCTGCGAGCGTTCGCGCTCACGGATCGCTGCCTCCGCATCATCGGGGCGAAGAAACCCTTCACGGGTCATGACCCGCCAGACCCTGTCCCGGGTAGACGCAAACAGGCCCACCCTGAGTGTGTCAGGCCGGTCCAGCAATTCAACGCAACCGGCCCGATGGACGATCACGGCGTCGCCAAGGTTTGCGATTTCACGGATGTGTTCGGATGTCGCTCTTGCTATCTCTTTGCCGCTCAGCTCATGTGCCGCGGTTTTCGGTCCGTTGGTTGACTCATCCCACGTAAGAGGCATCGCGTCAATCATGATTCCGCCGAAATAGGGATCTCCAGCAGCGGCTGTCATGGCCAGGCTATTCATCGCCCGATCAGCGATGATCCGCAGCCGGTCCCCCCATTTGTGAATCCGACGTTCCTTCTCCTCCACCGCCGCCACGGTCGCGCCGACCTTGCGGGCGATTCCGCTGAGAAGCAGCCGATCGTAATAATCGATCTCAAGAGTGTCTGCGACCTTGCGGCCAACTTCAGGAGCCCCGGCTCCAATCTGCCCGTCAATAGTGATAACCGTCATCGTCTCTCCCCTCCGCCCAGGACGTCCCGTTACATCTCCTGATGGGAACCTGCGGCCTGCGGGCTGACACCAGCCCTGAACAAGCGCCACATGGCCGCACCCTTCTCCGCCAGTGGGTGCAGCGACTCGTCAAACAGCCAGCGCGTCACGCTCGCCTCTACCATTCCGAAAAACATGACCGCCGCAGCCTCGGAATCGATCGATCGGTCCACCTCGCCGCCGGTTTGGCCTTCTTTGAGAATCTCCGACACCAGGTTTACGTAGTCGTCCACCAGCCTTCGGGCCGCGAGTTTTACTTCAGGGACGCCAAACCGCAACGACTCCGAAATGATCACGAACGAGACGCCGCGCCGCGTCTCCGCGTACGAGAGATGGAGCTGGAGCATATGCTCAAGTTTCTCCAGTGAACTCCGATCAGTACTCGTCGCCTCAGAAATCGCACTGAACAGAGACTCACGGATCTCAGAGACCAGCAGCAGCAGGATTTCGTCCTTATTCCGGACGTGCTTGTACAGCGCCGCCTCGGTCACGCCAACCCTCGCAGCAAGCTCATTCAGCGTGAGGGAAGCCAGTCCACCCTCGGTGATAATGTCGCGTGCCGCGGCGGCAATCTGATGCTGCCGGGTTACGTGGTCGAGACGCTTGTTTGCCAGTGCCATTCCTGCGCCTGATTCCGGGCCCTCCGCGAAAACGCGGACGGTGAGGTAAGTGAGCGCTTACTTACCACTAATCCTACCAACACCAGGACCGCCGGGCAAGCGGCTGTGTGCACAACCTGATTCGGCCGAATTCGTACTGGTATTCATGCTGCAGCAAGAACTCAGAGAGATATAGCATCGCAGCGTTAGAAAGGGCCCGGGCTGATCCGGGGTCAGGGTCACTCGTGCGCCAAATCCGACAGTTTCGGCTTATCGACCCGACCTTCCATGGCCGGCGCTCTGCCTACTTCCTGCAGGCTTCGATGGCCTCGGTCGTTCTCGCCCTCATCCTCGTAGTGGAGATAGGCGTAAGCAACGCGGCGATAACCGCCTCGATCGCTTCGTCGGTGTTCCTCGTCTTCGTGGTGCCGCACTCCATCGCGTCGTCCACGAGACGCCTGTTCGGAGGCCATCTGGTGGGGGTGATCGTCGGTGTCAGCGCGTATGCCGCTCTGCGCGCCGTAGCCGGAGACCCCGGGACCCTCAGCACTGAGTCTCTGGCAGTCGCCGGGGCGATCGGGGTGGGCGTTGCCATCCTGCTCGTGGCGATCACGAACACTGAGCATCCACCGGCGGCTGGAACAACGCTCGCGCTTATCACATTTGGCGCAAATATAGACGCCGTGCTCTTCATCCTCTCGGGAGCTGCCATACTTGCCGTCATACGGCTCGTCATGGCCCGCCGGATGACGAACCTGCTTTAGCCCCCTCCTTATGAGGCTCCCCCCATCCAACCCTGAGAACACCCTGAGATAAAAAGACGCCCCGGCTGACCCGGGGCGTCTCAATCATGTTTCGCTTACCGCCGTTCCGGTGGAAACCTAAGGCACGATCAGCAAATCGTTCTTCCCCGCCGGGTCCTGCAAGAAGTTGAACAGCGGGCTGTCCGCCGAGAGAACAATCGTGGTGCCGGAGTCCAGGATCTTCTTGTATGCCTCCAGGCCGCGCGTGAAGGAGTAGAACTCGGGGTTTTTCTCCAACTCGGTGGCGAGAATCTCGATCGCCTCTCGCTCACCCTCACCCCTGAGCCGTGCAGATTCACCTTCGGCGGAGCTCACCGTGATAAGGACGTCTTTATCGACGGCAGCGCGGATCTTGGCATCCTCCTCGGCGCCCTCAGCACGAAGTCCGCTGGATTTTCGCTCACGTTCGGCGCGCATTCTGTCGAAAATGCTCGCCTCGATGTCTGTTGGGAAGTCGGCCCTCTTGATACGCACATCGACGACCTCTATGCCGAACGCGTCGCGCAGGGGCTGGAAGTAGGCGATGCTGAAGCCGGAGAGTTGTTCCGGAGCCGGGTTATTGCGTATCAATTCCAACTGGGCAGCCGTAGGCAACTGCCGACGCGCTACCTCACCCTCTTCCAGATCAATCGGGGTCATGAAAATGAACAACTGCGGAGCTCTCATTCCCCCGTTTGGCAACGCCTCTGCCTCCGCACGGGTTATCTCCGCACGGTTCGACGCCTCCCGTACCCGGTTCATGATCTCCTCTCTGATTTCAGAGATGATCTCCGTCTGAAGGTCAAGGGCCACTTCACGCCGGAGCTCTGAAGAGACAATGTCGCCAACACGAGAGTCGGCGGTCACCTCGTCCCTCAACCTCTGGAAGAACAGGAGAGGGTCTGTGATTCTGTATCTGGCGTAGGCGTCAATTACCAGGTTCCGCTTGTCAGCAGTCAGCAGTGACGCCGCCGGAGCGTCATAGCGGAGCAACCGCTTGTCGAACTTGGTCACCTGGTCCACGAACGGTGTCTTGACCCGGATTCCAGGCGTGGTGTCCGCTCTCTGGAAACTGCCGAATCGAGTCACGATCGCAAGCTGCGTCTCGTCAACGATGTAGAAGGACTGCGGGACAAGGATCAACGCTGCGATGACCAGGACGATGATTCCGATGAGAAATCCAATTTTCATTAGTTTGTCCCTCCGGCCGCCGCTGCCGACGCTGCCGCTCCTGACGACACAGCTCCGCCCGTCAGCGGCAGGAACTGAAGCACCCCGTTCGACGTCTCATCACTGATGATGATCTTGGTGATGCCTGGCAGTATCTCCTCCATTGCTTCCAGGTAGAGCCTCTGGCGGGTGACTACCTTCGAGTTCTCATAACCCGCGAGCAGTTCCTTGAATCCAGCGGCCTCACCTCTCGCCCTGGCAATACGACCCTCCTTAAAACCCTGTGCAGACTCGGTGATCTGGGCGGCACGACCTTGCGCTCTCGGAAGCTGGTCGTTCCGATACGCCTCAGCGAGGTTGATCAGCCGGTCCTTATCCTCCCGGGCTTTCACCACGTCTTCAAACGCGGCCCTGACCTCATCCGGCGGGTTCACGTTCTGCAGCAGCACCGAGATTATGTCAAGACCCGCGCCGTAAGAATCCAGGAGCCGTCCCATGATGAGTGCGGTCTCAGCCTGGACCTGCTCTTTACCGACCGTCAGCACGTCGTCAATGGAACGGCTGCCGACAACCTGCCGCAAAGACGTTTCGGCTGCGTCCCGCAGCGTCCGCCCCTCAGGCCGGTTCACAGCAACGTTGCGGTCGGGATCTCCGGGGTCCGCGACGTTGAAAATGAAATCACGAATACTGCTGATCCGGTACTGGACCACCATCTGCACATCAACGATGTTCTCGTCACCGGTAATCATCAAAGATTCAGCGGCAACGGTCTGAGCGATACCCTGTCCATCCGCTCCACTTCGGAAGCCGACTTCCAGACGCCTCGTCTGCGTGACGCTTTCCACGTTTCTTATGCCGATTGGCGCCGGCCAGTGCCACTGAAGACCCTGGTTGACAGTTCTATCGAACTTGCCCCATGTGCGCAGCAGGCCCTGCTCGTCCGGCCCGACCGTAAAGACTCCTGTGGAGATCCAGATACCCACGGAGCCGATGGCGATGAGTAAGACGATGACAGTCAGCGCGCCGCCGATCTTCCGTCCGCCCCAGTTGGGCAAACCGTCGCGAATGCGGTTGATGATGTCTTCCAGGTTTACCTGCTCCTGCCCGCCGCCGCCAAAGCCGCCACCGCCGGGCCGGGGCGGGCCACCGCCGGAACCGCCGCCGGAACCACCGCCGCCCCGCCGGAACCTCCGCCGGAACCTCCGCCGGAACCTCCGCGGCCACCGTTCCGGTCCGAAGGGGGCCGGTAACTTCTCAGGTCCTCGTACGGGACCGGTTCATTTCGACTGGACATAAACTCTCCACGTTTCAGTTTTTGCGAGCCGGGGACGTGCTGCCGGCCAGACCAGCTATCAAGGGGCGCTCTATTTATCGTGCGCTGGATCAGGCATGAGATTCCCGATTCCCGTTAGAGATACGCTCAACGCACTTTTGTCGATCTGGCAAAGTATAACTGAGGGCCGTGGACCGCATCGTGAAGTCTCGCGGACCGGCGGGGCCGGGGTCGTTCAGCCCGATGTGGCGGCAGCGGCATCCCTCGCCTGCTGCAGAACTTCCTGGAACTCTTCATACGAGCCGACGCCACGCGCCTGGCGGATCAGCTCACCCACGTCTCCCAGCAGCGAGCGCAACTCTTTTACTTCGTCCCCGATCGGACTCACAGACGCCGGAGAATCTCCATACGTGCCGTTGAATCCAAACCACGCCTGATTCAGCTTGCGAATGAAAAACCGATGATCCTGGAGTTCTACCCGCCGTGCCTCCATGTACGCCTCCGCGCCCTCGATATCGCCTTCAAGGAGCAACGCATCGGTCATTCGCCGGGTCTCCCGCATAAAATCGTCGAAGCTGAACTCCTCATCCCCGCCTGAGTCTTCATCTTCTTCCGGCGCCTTCTCGCCGGTCAGGCGCTCGTAAGTGAGGATCCCGAGCTCTTCACCCGCTATATTGGCCACCGTCTCGTTGAGAATATTCATCTCCGAGCCGGAGTTGATATTCTGGCCAAGCGGACGGAAAAAGAAATAAGCGTGCAGCCACTCATGCGAAGCCAGATCCAGTGTGTCCAGGAGCGTTTTGTCGTCGCTCACAAATGTCGGGAACGTCGCAACGCCACCCAGCGACAGTACGATGGCAGACAGATTCGCGTCTTCAAGCAGACGCGCCTCGACCACTTCTGACTGCAGCGCGTTAATGCCCGGCTCGAGCAGTTTAGTATCCAGCCGTTCTATCCTGTCTCTGGGCGACGTCACGAGGACGTGCGGCGGCTCTTCCAGCCGGAAGTCCACGGGCGGCCAGAGGAATCCTTTCGGCCCGCCAAATCCCAGCTCTCTGAGCGTAGCGCTGATCGCACTCTCCAGATACTCTTCGGTATCGTCTCGACCCGACCGTCGAATATCCCGGACGTCGGACAGGGCATGCTCGGCGGCTTCAAGTTCCTCTACAGTCGCATCCAGGTCCGCAGCTACCCGGTCGCGATTGCCGGTCTCTACACGTATACGGTGAGACAGGTCTGAATAATCTGTGAGAAGGGCCTGGCCTTCCTCATCGCTCAACCTGCCTCCGAATATCGAAATTACCCGGTTGGTCCACTTGTCCAGGAAGTTGTTGATTTCCCATGCGGGGATGCTGAAGAGGTGCTCGGACGCCGCGATCTCAAGCGCTGAGAACCGCCGCACATCTCCGGTTGGTATGACGAACGCGGCGAACAATACTGCGAGGATTGCCAGTCGAAATCCCCAGCGCGCCGCGAACCGCAGCGGCCTGAGAACGAATTGTGAAAGAAGTATGCTCACTGCACGCGCAAATGCCAAAAACCCAGGCACCGGGATGGTTGGATGGTCGTTACTTTTGGGTTCTGGGTTCCGGGCGCGCCAACCGTAGCCCGCCAGAGGTCCAGGAACGTTATACGAGTAATACGATTGAGTCTGCGAGTCAGTATCTGATACTCATCCATTGCGCCGACACACTCTCTATATGAAACCCATCGTTGCGCTCCGCAAGCGGCTACTGGTGGCCGGGCTTGCCGGCATCGCGCTGCTCGCCTGCAGCGGGGGCGATGAATCGACGCCCCCGCAAGCATCGCCACAAGCGGCCCCGGCATCAATCCCCGGGGCAACCGCAGACTCAACCCCAGAGTCAACCCAGGTCACGATCGAAGCCGCAGACGATCTGGCAGTATCAACATCGCAATCTCCCTGGGCGCAGGACAGAATACGCGCACTCACGGAAATATGGGACTACTCGCCAGAAGGCCTCATCTGGCTGCAAACCTACGACTTCAGGCAGATGGAAGCCCAGCCAACATGGTTCGGAAGCACGGGCTTCAAGGGCTGGGCAGGCGCAGGACAGGCAATCCCCCGCACCATCATGCACGAGATGAGCCACTCGTTCTGGGGAGTGTTCGGCGTCGATGGCTCTCCCGGCCTTGAGTGGACAAGCCACATAGCAGGAAGACCGTCCGAGGGGATTGCAACGTATCGGGCTGACCTGGAACGGTTCATGGCCCAGCCGCCGGACCGGTTCGAGCCGCTCAGGGACCGTTTCCGAAATCTTCCCAACCTGACTCTGGAAGAAGACTCCGACCTGTACCACTTCGGCGAGGCGGATCTCATCTTTATGACCGGTGGCGACATCGATCTCATCCCGCCAATCCTTCGCCCGTATTACACGGCCTTTCTCACAGATTCGGCCATCGGCGGCCTGGACTTCGACACGTGGCCTGAGGCCCTCAGATGGTTTCAGTCCCTCTCCGAGGATGATCGGGTGCTGGCCGGCGAGGTCTTTGGCCTGCAGCACTTCCCGTTGGACCGATACAAATCACTGGATGAGGGCAATGACGGCAGGTTGCCGGCCCGGCTCGAAGCGGTTCTCGCAGCCGAGGAGCGCCAGCGGCTGCGGGACTTTGCCGAACAGTTCGAATCCATCAAGGAACGCGAGTTCGCGCTGGTTGATGCCGCAGGAATAGATCGCGGCTTCCAGTTCTGGCGAGGCTACATCGGCGAGATGAGCGACCTCCACGCCAGCCACCCGAAGGTGCTGGCAGAAGCCGGAACGTCTCTCGGAGGGGAACTCGCGGGGGCGTTCGATTTTTACCGCTCCATTGCCGAAAAATCCGCCGATGAGCAAATAGCAAGGACACTGGCCGAGTTCAGCCGGCCGGTTATTCGCGACCTTGCCGTGCTTCTGTCTCCAAGGGCGCTGATCGCTCTGTTCAGTGACGATCGCACCGGACCGGGCGCCGGTCTCGGTGATGTCCTAACCGGCTACGCAGACGCGTTGAGGAGAATCGCCGAAACCGCGGACGCTTTCATCGACGCAGCTCGTTCAGATCCGGCCGAAGCGGCCGCGATTTTCGACCGATTCGTCGCGAACCCCGACGATGACGAACTCAGAACGACGGTGCCTGTTCTCGTGGACTTCCTGAGGGCGTC
>JADFPB010000124.1 GCA_022562515.1 Chloroflexota bacterium
CAGGTTCGAATTTGAGCGGATGGCCCGTATCATCGTCGCTCATCCCAACCACGAGGTAGCCACCGTCTGCATTGGCGAACGAAGCAATATCAAGCATGGCCTCGAACTTTTGAGCATCAGTGTGTAGCTCAATGGTCTGTTTGTAGTCGAGGTTCAAGTGCTCGGCGGTTGACGCCTTGATGAGTTCTAATATCTCCTGATCGGAAATCTGATCAACACTTTTGTTTTCAAAAATCATGAATGATCTCAATGGCGCGCGTAATCTCTGTTGATGGGGCCGCCTCCGAAGGTAGTCGACACGATCTACGCTACAACCGAGCCGGTCGAAGGGTCCAGAGACATCTCCCCGCTTAGTTCTCCGTTGACCCTTCCGGCCTCGCCCCGCGCTCAACGAACTCCAGCCAGTTCCCGTCCGGATCCTGGAAATAGAACGCATAACGCGCCCACGGATACTCCGCGTCGCGCAAAATCGGCGGCCCCATCACATTCAGACCGGCCTCTTCCAGGCGTTTGTACCAGCCCTGGACGTCGTCCACGATCATCCCCACATGCGCCGCTCCGACATCGTTTCTGCAAAACTCCGCAGGCGACTTCGAGCCCTCCGGCGCCCGGTACTCGATCAGCTCGATCGAATGGCCGCTGCCCGTTCCCATGTACGCCATCCGAAGCTCGATACCGTCCAGCCCCACGCAGCGGTCGAGAAACTCGCTGCTCATGTCCGTGATCGCACGCTCCACGGTCAGACCCAGCGTCCCCGAATAGAACTCGACGGCACGCTCGAGGTCGGAGACCACGAGGCCCGTGTGGTAGAGACTCTCTACTTTCATTGCGCCGCCCCCAATTCAGCCTCAGGCAACATGAAATACCTCTTCCAGCTCTAGCATCGACTCGTCCGGCCGCCCACTACCAGGACTCTCGAAATACGCACTCATCATCTCCTGCCAGCGTGTATTTACGTCCTCGCCGGCCATGCCATCGAGCGCCGCCTGAAACGTATCCGGCACTTCAACATAGCCAAACATCAGGCCGTCTTCCCGCATGAACAGCGAGTAGTTGCCCCAGCCGTGTTTCCGCAACGCGTCCAGCATCTCCGGCCAGACGTTCCGGTGATGCTCCTTGTACTCGTCAAGCCTGTCCTCACGAACCTTTAACAAAAACCCGACTCTCTTCATCTCGAATCCTTCCCTGCGCCAGATTCACAAGTTTTTCTGGCACGATACCCTAATGCGCCCGAGACGCGCCCGAGTTCCGATGATTCAGGCGGCAACTCCCACTCGGGTTTGAATCTGAAATTGGAGGGCAAAACATGAAAGCGTACGGACAGGCGCTCGACCTGAAGAACGACCCCGAGATCATCGAGAAGTACAAGGAATTCCACCGAAACGTCTGGCCGGAGGTGGTCGGGTCTCTGAAGGAGATCGGCATCACTGCGATGAAGATCTATCTTTCCGGCAACCACCTGTTCATGTACTTCGAGGCCGTCGACGAGTTTGATCCCGCCCGCGATTTCCAGGGCTACACGGAGCAAAACCCCCGCGCCGACGAGTGGAACACGCTCATGTCCTCATTCCAGCAGAAGACACCCGAGGCAGGACCAGACGACTGGTGGGCGCCGATGGAACTCGTCTACGACCTCGACTGGTAGGCCCGCCCCTCTCCAATCCGGGCTTGCCAGGCAGTCTCGCAGCCCCCACCATTGCCGTTCACATAAATCCTTCCGATCAGGAGCAAACAGACAGATGTACACCGTCCGCCGCTGGTACAAGACAAAGCCCGGCCAGGCCCGCAAAGTCGCCACGCTGGTTTACAAGCAGGCAGCCGCATATCGCGACGCCGGCCAGCGAAGCGATTTCCGCGTCTCATACAACGGCTATACCCTGCCGGGCGAACAGGACGTCGTCTGCCTCGAGTGGACGGACGACACGCTCCGCACGCCGACCCGCGAAGGGCACGATCTGCCGAAAGAGGCCCTGGCGCTCGGCGGCCAGGTCAGAGAGCTCACTGAGTCCCAGCGCATAGAGTTCCTCGAGATGCTCACGCCCGAAAAGTTCCAGGAATAGCCCCCGGCGCCCGCCCTACTTCAGTCGACGTATCTGCGTGGCGCCAAGAATGAACAGCACCGACGCCGTAATCAGTATCAAAGACATTCCGAATGCCGCGGTCTCCGCTCCCCACTGCTCGATCGCGAATCCAAGTGGCAACACGGCAACAGGCATGAGGCCGAACGACATCATCATGAAGCTCATGATTCGGGACCGGTATTCGTCGTCCGTCTCTTCCATGATCAGCGCCTGGCCCAGTCCCCACCTGATCGTCTCGCCAAACCCGACGCCAATCATCACCAGAGCCCCGACTGCGTAGAACGGCAGCGTCGATATGATCAGAATGGAGACTCCGGAGATCAGGCCTGCGCTGAGCAGGACCATCCCCCGGTACTGCCCCTGGCGCAGGCTCGCCGCCAGTAACGACGCCCCCACGCCGCCCACGCCGACCATCATTGCCAGCACGCCAACACCGCTCGGATCGAGGCCGTACAGGTCCTTCGCGAAGACCGGAATCAGCATCCGGAACGGCATTGATAGCAACGCAAGCATCACGCTGTAGATCAGCAACACCCTGAGGAGCGAGCTTCGCCGCAGGTAGCTGAAACCACCCGCTATGTTGGCCAGTACCGACTCGTTCCTGGCATTCCCGGTTGGATACATCTTCGGGATCATCCCCGTAACCAGCACACCGGCGATCATGATCACCGTCACCGTCAGGTACGCCGCCTCAGGGCCGCCCATACCGTAGATGATTCCCCCGATACCCGGCGCCACCACGTTCATCAGGCTCATCGCCATCGCGTTCAGCGCCACGGCATTGCCCACTCGTTCTTTCCCGACCAGCGCCGGAATCACCGCCTGCCGGGCCGGCATCTGAAGAGCGAACATCGCCCCCTGGACGATCGAGACGCCCAGAAGATGCGTCCAGTGAATCGAACCGGTGAATAGCAGGATGACCACAAATCCGGCGGCAGCAGCATTAACGGCCTGCGCACTCTGGATGAGCATTCGGCGCTCCACCCGGTCACCAAGCACGCCACCGAATAGGGAAACAACGAGCAAACTGGGCGCGAAGCCCATCGCCACCCCCGCCGTCAGCAACGCGTTGTCCGTAAGGTTGTAAACAAGGATGCCGCGGGCGATCATCTGCATCTGGAAACCGCCCATGGTGATCAGCATCCCGAGCCAGAGCAGCCGAAAATCCCGAATTGCCAGCGACTCGAACGTCCGGCCGAACCAGACCCGCGTACCACCAAGAAGACCCGCATCCGGGCGCGCGATTCCCGCGCCCGTTAATGAGGCGTCTGATCTCCCGTCACCGGGATCTGCAGGAGTGCGCAGGGCCAAGAAAATTCACCTTCGCGGCATGCCATCCTGAAAGGCAGGAGGCGCAGGCAGCCCAGTATAGACCCGCATCTACGGCGCATCGCCCATCATGCGCGCCGCCATATCTCGCATCGAGAAACCCGTCGCTCCGCCGCCTGCCGACCGGTTTGACCGGAAAATCCCGCGATGAATCAGCCCCACCGGCCCGGTAAACTGGCGTCACCATGCTCAAACCAGGCTCCACGGCCCCGGACTTCACGGCCGCCACACACGACGGCTCATCGTTCTCGCTATCAGAATTTCAGGGCAGACCCATCGTCCTCTACTTCTACTATCGGGACTTCACACGCGGCTGAACGAACGAGGCTCGTGGCTTCCGTGACGCCTATGAAGCCATCGCATCGACCGGCGCGTTCGTTGCCGGAATCAGCCCGGACTCCCCCGAACGCCACGCCCGTTTCAGGGAAGAAAACGACCTGCCGTTTACCCTGATCTCGGATCCGGACAACAAGGTCGCACGCCTCTACCAGGCTCGTCGCCGGTTCGGACTGGGCAATCGACGGATCACGTACGTTATCGACGACAATGGAATGATCGCCGATGCCTTCCAGCACGAGATCACCATTTTGAGAAACGTCTCCCACACCTTGAAAGCCCTGCGCACCCTGCAGGCACCCCGGTGACGCGGCCTCGAACGCGCAGCCGCCCACCCGCCGCTCACTGGCTCATCGCGGCCGCATACATGGCGCCGGCCATCGCATGGGCAGGCGTCATTTACGCCTTCTCGTCCAGCTCCAGCCCATCCATCGGGGCGGTCGGATTCGAAAAAGGCCAGTGGGCGCCCTCGACAGTGCTCCTCCACATGGCGGAATACGCGATCCTGGCCGCCCTGCTCGTCGCCGGAATGCGCCTCCTCGCGGCGCGCCGGCTCGGCAGATCGGTGCCGTTCCAACGGGAGATGAAAATCCTCGTCCTATCGGCCTTCCTCTCCGTCCTCTACGGCGTCTCAGACGAGCTACACCAGAGCACCGTCGCCGGGCGGGACGCATCGGTCGTTGACGTCATTTCCGACGCCGTAGGCGCAGCCATCGCCGTCGCCGCGGCCTACGGAATCCTCACCCTCCTCAGAACTCGCCGGGTCAAATAGAATCTTCGCCGTGGCAGCAGACGCGACAAAAAAATGGATCCCCGACGACGAACTCCCGCCGTCACTCTTCGAGCGCATCGAAGAGGCCGTGCGCATGGCGCAGGACCTCTCCCTTCCCTCCACGCCGTACAACGAATCGGACGACCTCAACAACGAGTTGATTCCGGCCCTCTACAGCGCGCGCACATACATAGAGGTCGGACAACTCACGGCCCCGGAAGTACACGCCGGCCTCTCACGCGGCCTCTCCGTCGCCTACCGCCTCTCCGAAATCAGCCCCAGGTACAACGCCATAGTCAACCGCCTCCGCATCCTCCTCGAAGACTCAGACAACATCGCCAACGCCACGAAACAACGCCAGCGCCAGCCGTAGGCCGCGCCCGCGACGGAAAAAACATCATCCTCGGGCGCCACGACCCGAGGATCTCAGCACACGGGGGCGATTCGTGCCCGACCCGGCCGCAAACGTCCCACCCCCGTTCAGTCCAGAGAGATCTGGCCTGCCATGTCTGGCATGGTCCCCACCACCGCCTGGTGCTACCATCGCCAGACCACCAATTCCCTCTCGGTCTAAAGGATTCCGCCCTCAATGGAGCAGCCCGTCCAGACTCCCGCCGTAGACCTCAGCGTCGATGAGCCGTTCGAGCGCCGATTCGACCAATCGGTGGTCAAATCGGCTGGCGCCGCCACCATCCGGCGCGCGCTGAAATCCGGCCCCGCACACGTATCGATCACAGTGACCGACGATACCGAACTCCAACGCCTGAATCGCGATTTCAGGGGTCTCGATAGACCGACCGACGTGCTCTCGTTCGGCTCCGCAGACGCTCTCGACGGCGATGCCAGAGAGGAAGACGACGGCTTCGTCACGCCACCCGATCAGACACCCACGCTCGGCGATGTCATCATCTCGTTCGACCAGGCGGCCCGGCAGGCAGAGACCGCCGGACGGCCCGTAGAACACGAGCTCGCGCTACTGGCAGCGCACGGCGTCCTGCACCTGCTCGGCTTCGACCACGCAAACGCCGGCGATGAGGCCGCCATGTTCGCCAGGACCAACGAGATTCTCACAGAGGTGCTTGGCCCCGATGCCATGCCGGTCACCCCGATCATGGGCGCCCTCGACGACGTGGCGCCCGCATCCGGAACGGAAGCGTAGCCGTGCCCGGCGCAACACAGGTCCTGTATAGAAAATGGCGGTCACAGAAGTTCGCCGAACTCATCGGCCAGGACCACATCACACAGACCCTGCGCAGAGCGGTCGCCGAAAACCGCATATCCCATGCCTACCTGTTTACAGGCCCGCGCGGCACCGGGAAAACCTCGACGGCGCGCATCCTCGCCAAAGCCCTCAACTGCTCTAATCCCAACGACGGCGAGCCAGACGATCAGTGCGATAACTGCGTCGCAGTGGTAGAAGGGCGCAATCTGGACGTGATCGAGATCGACGCCGCTTCCAACCGCGGCATCGACGATATCCGGGACCTGCGCGACAAGCTCCAGTTCACTCCCGGCACGGGTGAATACAAGGTCTACATCATCGACGAAGTCCACATGCTCACTCCCCAGGCATTCAACGCCCTGCTGAAGACCCTGGAAGAGCCGCCGCCGCATGCCATCCTCGTCCTCGCGACCACCGAGGTCGACAAGGTCCCGGCCACCATCATCTCCCGCTGCCAGCGCTACGACTTCCGGCGCATCCCGAACCAGGGAATCATCGACGGCCTCTCCCGCATCGCGTCCGAAGAAGGCTTCGAGATAGATCACGACGCCCTCGCCATAATCGCCCGCGTCGCATGGGGCTCCATGCGCGACGCCCTCAATGTGCTCGAGCAACTCGCCGTGTCATACCAGGGGAAAGTCTCGGCAAAAAACGCGCAGGAACTGCTCGGCCTCGGCGATACAGGCGCCAGCATCAAGCTCGCGACGGCGCTTCTTGGCGGCGATGCCGCCGCTGCACTTGGCGTCGTCAACCAGCAGGCGGCGGCCGGGGCGGACCTGAAAGCGCTCCAGTCCGCAACGGTCGAGGCGCTCAGAGCCGCACTGCTCATAAAGACCGGCGTGGAAGACGCCCTCTCCCACCCTGCGGAAGTCGTCACGGCAATGCGGGACGCGACCGCGCAAATCAATCTTGAAAAAGTGCTCGCCACCCTCGCGGCAATCGGCGAAGTCGAGCTCAAGGGCGACTCATCAACACCCCTGCCACTGGAGCTGGCCATAGTAAGAGCAGTTGCCACGCCCGCTGTACAGACGCAGCCGGCTCCCTCTGAGCCTACCCGCCGAGCCGCTCCGCCTGCTCCGGCAGCCCCGCGGCCCTCAGCCAGAACAACCCCTGCGCCAGAGCCGCAACAGAGCCCCGGACCAACCGCCGCGCCCCCCGCGGCGCCCGAAACTGACGAGCCGCCGCCGCGTGCGAAAACAGCCGCAGACCCACACTGGGACCAGCTCCTGCGCGCCCTCAACCGCACCAAGGGCAAGCGATACAACCTCAGCGCCCTCCTCCGCGGAGCTTCCTCACATGAGGTCGTCGAATCAGAGCTTCGCGTCCACTTCGCACACCGCTCGAACGCCGAACGGATGGAGGAAGAACTGGGAGATGTAAACGGCCGGAAAGCTGTGGAAGATGCGGTCGCCGCCGCTTTCGGCGTACAGTTGAGCGTCAAAGCCGTGCACGGCGCCGGCGGCGATACAAAGAACAACCCCGGCGACCCCGGTGACAGCCCACTCGTCAGAGCGGCCATGGCGATGGGCGCACGCATAATCGACGACGGCCCTGATAACCCGGACAACCCGGGTAACGGAGATAACGGAGAAGCTTCGTGAACAAACGCATGATGCGACAGGCCCAGCAGATGCAGGCTCAGATGGCGAAAATCCAGGAAGAGCTCGCCGAGGCCCGCTCCGAGGCGTCCGCAGGCGGCGGCGCAGTCAAAGTTGTCGTAGTTGGCGGGGCCAAAGTCGAATCGATCATCATCGACCCCGAAGTGGTCGACCCCGAAGACGTAGAGATGCTCCAGGACCTCGTCCTTGCAGCCGTAAACGAAGCGATGGACAGCGCCCAGGCTACCGCCTCCGAGAAGATGGGCGCCATCACCGGGGGGCTCAATATCCCGGGCCTCAGCTTCTAGCCAGCCCCTGTATCTCTGGCAACTCTGGCCGTGACCTTCGATTCCACCCCATCCACCACCCCGGTAGTCGCGCGCCTCATAGACGCCTTCAGAAAACTTCCCGGCATCGGGCCCAAGACCGCCCAGCGGCTCACCTACTACATGATCCGGATGCCGCGCGACGAGGCGGAAGAAATTTCTGAGGCCCTCCTCGCCATCAAAGACCGAATCGTCCTCTGCGAAACCTGCCAGAACATCACCGAAATCTCACCCTGTGACATCTGCTCAGGCTCCGAGCGCGACCGCACCCGCATCTGCGTCGTAGAAGAGCCACTCGACGCCCTGGCAATAGAGCGCACCCGAGTCTACAAAGGCCTCTACCACGTCCTCCATGGCGTCATCTCGCCCGTCAACGGAATCGGCGCCGACGACCTGAAGATGAAAGAGCTCATCGAGCGCCTCCGCGACGGTGAAGTCACCGAGATCATCCTCGCCACCAACCCCAACCTCGAAGGCGAGGCCACCGCCATGTACCTCCAGCGCCTCATCACACCCCTCGGCGTCACCGTCACCCGCCTCGCCCGCGGCCTATCATCAGGCGCCGACCTCGAATACGCCGACGACACAACCCTCGCCCACGCCCTCCAGGGCCGCTCAGAAATCACCTCCCCGGATCAGCCGTAGCCTTCGCCCAACGTTCAACCCTCGGTACGGGCAGGTTTAAAACCCGCCCGAACGCCGCCATCACACCCCATGCCTTACGACGCCTGCCTTCGCCCATAAAAATGTCATCCTCGGGCGTCCCCGACCCGAGGATCTCAGCCTCCCGGGGCGACTCGCATCCGATACGGCCAACAACGCCCCCAATCCCCACACGAATGTAGGGGCGCACGGCAGTGCGCCCTCCTAAACGCCACCCCCCGGGGGCAACTCACGCCCGCCACCGCCACAACGCCCCCAATCCCCACACGGCTGTAGGGGCGCACTGCCGTGCGCCCTCCCAAACGCTCACCCTACCCGGGGACAACCAGCGTCCGATACGGCCGCCAACGACCCCGATCCCCACACAGTCCAGAGTCATCTGGCCAGATGTTCCTCGACAAGCCGCCGCACCTCGGCGTCGCCAGAACCCAGCACCAACCGCGCCTCCAGATTTATTTCGCGCTTCAACTCACCCTTACCGTCATACATCCCACGCAGCCAGTAGTAGTGATCGATAACGGTCGGCGTGAGACCCCGCACGTCCGACCCCTCGATCAACCGGCGAACCCGCCTGCAGAAGTCGACATAACGACCATCGCCC
>JADFPB010000125.1 GCA_022562515.1 Chloroflexota bacterium
ACACTGCCACCTTCCGAAGGTTGAGCAGTGACACTCAATGTATATCTTTTGAGCTTGAATCCTACTTGCACGGTCTTAGCGTGATTCATGATTATGGTGCAGAGATCACTGCCTACACAGGCTTCAGACCACCCGATGAATTCGAATCCTTCATTTGCTTCGTAGGTCACTCCGATTTCTGATCCAAATAAGTGGGACGTGGTCCCGGCTGGCGAGACGCTGCCCCCGAACCACTGGTGTGAGACCTCGTGGGCGATGAGACGCTCGTCGCCCCGCAACAGATATGCCCGCTGAGGTGGGCCAAAACCCCGGAAAGGCAGAGACCCGCGGAGGAACGTGATACCGAACGAGTCAAACGGGAACGGGCCAAACAGTTCGGTGAACAGTTCTATAATCTCCGGGACGATATCGAACCGATCGATGGAGATTTGGGCGAAATCGGAAGGGAAGTAGTTGTTGATCGTCAGACCGTCCGGGCCTGGGATCGGCTCAAGCACCGAGTCTGAAACAGCGAACGCTACTCCGCCGATGGGAACCTTGACCTCCCAGACATAGGTTGATGTATCGCCGTTATCGATCGTGGCGGTGAGTTTGCCGTTCGCCGTTGCAGTAAAGGCCTTCGGCGCGGTCAGTCTTATGGTGTAGGTGGCTTTGTCGGTGGGAGTCTGATTAATCGGAAACCACGCAAGTCCGAAACCGTGCACCATGACAGATTCTCCGAAGGGGGTCCAACCCATCGCGATCGGAAAATCCGGCAGCAGCAGAAGCTCTGGTGTCCCGCCGTAGGTAATGCGAACGGTGAATTCTGAACCCTCCGGGATCACGTTCGCGGGTTCGATAATCAGCTCGAGGCCGTCCCGCGTGAACATCGCCGGCTCGTCGTTAACTTCTACAGTGCTCACCGCTGGTCCGGCGAAGTCGAAATTGAATGACAGAAGATTTGCCGTTGCGTTCACCGTGATGGTTGCGACACCGTCGAGCGTGTTTGCGCCGGGGTCGATGTCCAGATCGAGGTCGTAGTGGGAGACGTCGTATCCGCCGTTGCCGAGCGATGGAAAGACCGGGTTGTCCAGCTGCGCTGCACCTCGGATACCGACGATTTCTGCATCCCCTGAACACGCCACCAGGACGGTCAGTGCTGTCGCTAGGAAAATAGCTCGTGCGGCCGGCTTCCACATGCCCACGTTCGACTCCTTTGTTTACTCGCCCCGAGTCCCCTACCGCCTGAACTGCGCCGTGCGGACACCCTCCGCAGGCAGCGCAGGGCATGATAATTGAATCTAAGTGACCATATTTGTTTCGTGTGGGCGTCCTGGGTTTTTGCGAGGCATTCCGCGACGCGCGAATCATTTGAGTCGTCTATCATCCGCGCCCAAACAATTCGTGACCGCCCGGTCCCGGGTCCGATAGCCGATTGCAGGAGGCACTGACAGATGGCCATTCGTTCGTTTACCGGCAATCCCTCGGAGTTGATAGTGGAGCAGCTGGCCGCCTCCGGGATCAAGTACGTCTTCTATAACTCGGGCTCCCGGGAGGCGCCGTTCTTCGACGCCTTGATGGCGCACCCGGATGTGCACGGGATACTTGCGCTCCATGAGGGCAGTGTGACGGCGATGGCGGGCGGATACACGCAGGTAAACGGCGACCCGGCGGTGATGGTGGTGCATCTTGGCGCAGGGCTTGCGCAGTGCATGGGGCAGCTGATCAACGTGTGGTCAGGCAGCCTGCCGGTCGTGGTGATCACGTTCGCGGGCGATACGGGAAGCTTTTCCGACAAGATCTCGCTCGATCTGAGCCACAACGCGGGACCGACGTCTATCTCCGCGCCCCTGACGAAAGCCAACTGGACCGTGATCGAGCCAGAGGGGCTGCCTGCCGCGCTCGAGCGGGCGTTGAGAGTGGCGAAGACGCCGCCCATCGGGCCGGTGCATCTGGCGGTTTACGACCGGATGCTGAACGATATCCCTGTGACTGCAAATGTGTCAGAGGGCGGCATTCCGGATACGCGCGGCGGCTATCCGTCGGACAGCGATCTGGAGGCGATTGCGCTGGCGTTGCACGAGGCTGAGCGGCCGATGATCTACGTCGGCGACGGCGCGTGGAAGAGCGGCGCCGAGGCGAAGGTGGCGGCGCTTGCAGAGCGCTTCGGCGCGGCGATCGCCAGCACCGGCGGCGATCTGCGCGGTGTGACGATTGCGCATCCGCAACATTGCGGACGGTTCTCAACGGCGGCAGCGGCGCTGAAGCCAGACCATATCGTCTGCATCGGCGTGCGCCACGGCGGCACCGGCAGCCCGGAAGATTACGATGGGTTCACTGGCGCGAAGCGCATTGTGGCTGTTGGAACCGACGTCGAGAACCTGACGAATATGCCGGGGCTCGAACGGGCGATCATGGCCGACGAACTGCGGACACTGGAGCGGCTGGAAGAGTTGGTGGCGAGCGAGTACGAACCGGCGCGCTATGACGAGCGCAGGGTTTTTGCCATGGGGCATGCCGCCGCACTGAGGTCGGCGCGCAGGGAGCGGCTTGGCGGGAAGGGTGATGAGACGGGGCGGGTGCGGCCCGTGGCGCTGCTCGATGCGTTGCAGGACTCGCTGGAACGGCGGGGAGGCGGCGTGATCACAACCGAGCAGTTCGCGGCGCCGCTGGACTCGGTTTCAGCCGTGGATGGCGGCGGCAAGAATATCTACCTGCGGCCGGCCGGCGGCTCCGAGGGCTACGGCATGGGAGCGGCGGTGGGCGCGAAGCTGGCATCGCCGGACAGGCCGGTCGTCGGGCTGGTTGGCGATGGCTCCATGTACTACGCCGACTCCGCGCTCTGGACGGCGGTGCACCATCGGATACCGGTGCTCTGGATTATCGCCAACAACGAGGCATACGGGATCGTAGCCGGCGCGTTCGAAGGCGCCGGGGGACGGATGAAGGCGTCGGGCGAGTATGCCGGCGTCGCGCTGGATGGAATCGACCCCGTGCAGATCGCGGCAGGCTATGGAGTCGATGGCGCGCGGGTGGACGATGAGTCCCGAATAGCAGCGGAAATCGATCGGGCGCTGGATCTTGTAGAGCGGGAGAAGCGGCCGTATCTGCTGGACGTCCGGCTGCCGTTCGGGCTGCCCGCAGGGACCAGGGGAGCGGCGCCGTATCAGGCGGCGGAGGCCTAGCGCCGCGCCGTTACCGCGAGGAATAGGATGACGGCTGAGCCGACGATTCCGACGGCAATTCCGTAGCCGGCTCCGAATCCGATGGCGTCGCCGATGACGAACCCGGCTATGGGTCCGGTCGCGGCGCCCAGGTCGAGCCACGTCGAGTAGCGGGCCATGGCAGGGGCTCTCGCGTCGTCGGGAGCAGCCTCGCCCATCGCCGTATCCAGCGCCGTCTCGAGCAACGCGCCGGCGATGAAGAGAATCGGCAGGGCGATCACGACGATCTCAAGGCTGGGCGCGAGGCCGATTATCGCCAGCATGACGAGCATGACTCCGATGCCGACAAGTATCGTGGGGCGCCGCCCAAAGATGTCGGCAACGTGGCCGAAAGGCACGGCCAGGGCAAGGTTGGCGAACCAGCGGATGCCGACGAGGATGCCGGCCAGCGTGAGGACGTTCACGGTGATGCCGAAGACCGTCGCATCTCCGGCGAATAGCTCGGTAAGGTAGGGGGTGATCGTGGCGATGACGAGTCCGTTGGCGGCGAATGCCGTGCCGAAGCGCAGGTAGCTGATGGACAGCATCGTCCAGCGCGCCGTGGCCTCGAGGCCCTGTGCCTGCGCTACCAGCACGCTCCAGATGAACGACCCGCCCCTTGAGTTGCCTGAGGGGCGGTCGCGATCGGATCTCCCCTGTGATTTCAGGCCGGTGGCGATTGCCGGCGCTCGGGTGGCGACCGCGACGCCCAGCAGGCCGATGGCTGCGAGAACCGTGAACGTGAATTCGCGGGATGTGGCATCGGCCAGGAAGGCGCCGCCAGTTACGGCGAGGAAGCTGCCGGCGCGCTGGCCCGAGTTGAAGAGCCCGAATAGTTTGCCCCTGGTGGATGGGGTGCTGATCTCCAGCGCAGTGAGCTGGGATGCGAGCCGGAGGTGGGAATACGCAATGCCCCACAGAGCGCGCGCCAGGATCAGGACCAGTATGCCCTTGCTGAAGCCGTAGACCAGCGTAGTGGAGGCGCCAAGCAGGGTCGCGGCAACGAACGGCCAACGCAGCCCGAAGCGCTGGTACACGCCGGCGGCAAAGCTGTTGCTCGCCAGCCTGATGAAGCGGTTTATGGACAGGGCGAACCCTATCCAGAAGGCCTGGGAGAGGCCGAGCGCGCCGGTAATTTCGAATTCGGCGATGCTGACGGGGAGGACTATGTAGATCAGCGAATCGCCGAGTATGACGCTGGCCGTCGGAAAGACGACGACGGCCATCTCTTTCGGGATGAATCCCGATGCCCGCGCTGCTAGCCCCAAAGCGAGCCTCGCGGGAATCGGGTCATATCATTCAAGTGTTCGGGCAGGCTACTGTTTCTGCCGGGCGAAGGAGCCTTATGCCTCCGCTTAGTCGGACGACCCGCTCCGACGCCGGCTCCACCAGCTTCCGCCGCCGGAGTCCTTATCGTTGCTCGAATCGCTGGACGCGCCGTTTTCCGAGGCGCCCTTGTCCGACCCGGCTGCGTCACCGGAGTTCGCGGGGCTGGTCGGATTGGCCGGCTCCGGGACGGTAGTCTCCCCGGCAGAACTCTCACGCCGTGACGGCATGCGGCGGCGGCGAACGGGCCTGCGCGACGGGGTAGCTGCTTCGGACTCTCGAGTTTCCTGGGTTTCAGAAGTTGCCGGGGTTTCTGGGGTTGTTGGGGACTCAGTGGATTCGCTGTCGCCTGCCTGCGGGGTGTCGGCGGAAACGCCGTTGCTGCCGGCCGCGGTGCGGACCGGACGCCGGCGCCGTGAGGGTGTGCGGCGCGACGGCTTGTCGCCGTCTGTTCCACTGGCTGGTACGCTGCCCTGATCGTCGGGGGCCGAGGTCTTGGCCCTCGTAGGACGGCGCCCTGTGGCCGGCTTATTCTCGTCCTCGTCCGTCTTTGCGGTGGCAGCGCGGCTTCTCGTGGTCCAGAGGCCGGTGAAGAAGGTCTTTTTCAGCAGCGTAGCCGAGTCTGCCACCCGCTTCGCTTCCGGAGACAGGTTGGAGTCAAACGCCACCACCTCGATGTGTTTGCCAAGGTCTTTGGCCACCTGCATTGCCGGGTAAAAGTCGCCGTCGCCGCTGACGACGATGGCGGTGTCATAGATGTCACGGAATGCGCCAACCACGATGTCAGTGGCCATCATCACGTCGACGCCCTTCTCGACCATCTGGTCGCCGTGGCGCCGGTGCACGCCGAGGCGCACCTCGAAGTATGGAATCTCGAACAGGGCGGACAGGAACCTTTCCTGCTCGGCGGACGCAGAGGGATTGAACGTGGGGTCCTGGCGGATGTTGTAGTAGTAAGTCCGAACCAGTCGGCGGCCGTCGGCGAGCTTGTTGCCGAACTTATCGAAAACCAGGTCGTAACGGCCGCAGTTCTGGGCCAGGACGTGGTAAAGGTTGGAGCCGTCGATAAAAATCATGACGCGCTCAGTGGATTCGCGCGCGCTAGCTTTCGCGGGCATATGAGCCTCCTCAGGGTGCTCTCTACTTCATGCCCGTGGCGGAACGGTGAGGGGAATTTGATATATAAGCTTCGGCGTCGGCCGAAATCGGCTCGGTCTCTATTGAGAGGCCGATGATCCCTCGGGAGTGCTACGGGCTGAGTTAATGATACGCCTATCTTCCGGCCGGATCTGAGCCACGGCTGGCGGAGGCTATCCGGTAACGCATTTGACGAGCCTCCTCGACGCACGCGTCGGCGGGCTCCACCGGCAGCAGTGGCGGCGATTGCTCCGTGTCATGTGAGATTGAGGCGGCTGTTGGAATGCGGGATCACTCGCCGAAAGTAAACTGACGTCGGAAGCCAAGCTGTTCTTAAGAAGTTGTGGCGGAGGTTCTGGTGATCAGGGCAGTCATCTTTGATCTTTACGAGACCCTCATCACGGTGTTCGACCCTGACTGGGAGCCTCCGAAACGGTCGTTGGCCGATCGGCTGGGAATTCCCGAAGAGGGTTTTCAGAAGCGGTTTTCGCGACTAATCGATGAGTGGGAAATCGGCCGAATCGGCGATTTCGAAGAATTGCTGAACAGGGTCTGTGAGGAGTCGGGGCGCGAAGTACCGGCGTCTGTCGTAGCTGACCTGGTGCGTGAACGGTCGGCAGAATTCTCTGTTCCGTTCGACAAGATTGACCCTGCCATCGTGGAGATGATTCAGAAGATCAAGTCGATGGGGTTGCGGGTCGGCGTCGTCACCAATGTTGCGAACTTGGACCTGGCAGGCTGGTCGAAGAGCGAATTGGCGCCGTTGATCGAGCACGTTGTGCCGTCGTTCGAGGTCGGTGTGATGAAGCCTGACCCCCTGATTTACAGGCGTGGCCTCGAAGCGTTGCAGGTGGAAGCCGACGATACGCTTTACGTCGGGGACGGCGGGAACGACGAGCTGTCCGGCGCTGATCGGATTGGCATGACGCCCATCTGGGCAACGTGGTTCCTTGAGCGCTGGCCCCACGGAATCCGGCCCGGCGCACGATTCGATGGCGATGAGTGGCGGCAATTTTCCGGCCATGAGCCCCCGTATCCGCGAATGGATACTCCCGGCAAATTTTTGCAATGGCTGCTGGCTGAGCGGTAGAGCGGGTGCATCGTCGTACTTGACGCGAGGCGCGGCGGGAAACAATATGGCAGCCGCGAAGGCAAGATCGCGCGGATGGGCTACCTGTAACGGAGTGAGAGATGGCTAATGGCCGGCTTGTGGAAGAGTTTCCGACCCCGGTGAGAGGCCCCAACGGCCTGCAATGGACCGATGAGGGCCTCTGGGTGATGGACCAGTGGACCGATGATGCGTATCTGTTGAGTGAACAGGGCGATGTCATCAAGACCTTCGGCACGGTCACAGAAAACGCATCGGGCGTGACGTTCGGCGATGGTGCGCTGTGGACGGCGTCGAACGGCGTCACGCAGGGCAGGCCATACCGGTCGACGGACACGCATCTGGGGTGGGTAATGAAGCTCGACCCCGATACCGGGGAGCTGATCGACCGGTGGCGAACTCCGGACGGCGGCGGCATCCACGGCATCGAGTGGGATGAGGGCCTTCTCTGGGTGACGGCATTCCAGCCCAAGGCACTGTGGCTGGTGGACCCGAACGATGATTTCAAGATGGTCAAGAAATTCGAGGTCCGGTCGGACCGGCTGCATGGCCTGGCGCGCGACGGCGACGGAATCTGGTGCGCACACACCTCTGACAAGATCATCGTGAAATACCACGTTGAGACGGGCGAGGAGATGGAGACCATACATTTGGCCTCGGACGGCCCATCGCCGCACGGTCTCTCCATGAAGGACGGCGATCTCTGGTATGGCGACGCCAACTTCGCCGGCAAGCAGGCGCACGCTACTCGCAGTGACGGCCAGGAGATCGGCAAGGTGGCCTGGGAGTAGGCCGCCGTAAGTTTCATGGCAGTCATCGACAGTCATCAGCACTTCTGGGACCTGGAGAAGTTCGACTACTCGTGGATGCCGTCCGGCGAGTCTGTCCTGAAGAAGAACCACCTGCCGGCCGACCTGAAGCCGCTGATGGACGACGTGGGCGTGGATAAGACCGTCGTCGTGCAGGCGGTTCAGTCGATCGAAGAGGCGCGCTGGCTGCTCGACCTTGCCGACGAGAACGACTTCGTTGCCGGCGTGGTGGCGTGGGTCGATCTGCAGAGCCCGGATCTCGGGCGTGACCTCGATGAGTTGCAGGCAAGGGCGAAGTTTTGCGGCATCCGTCACATCTGGCATGACGAGCCGGACGATGATTGGATAGTGCGGCCCGATGTGATCAGGGGCCTGCGCGAATTAGCATCTAGAAACATTCCGTACGATCTGCTCCCGCGGCCACAACACCTTCGCTATATCCCTCAGCTACTGGCGGAAGTCCCGGGTCTGAGGACGGTGATCGACCACATTGCCAAGCCCCTTATCGCCGAAGGCGTAATGGAGCCGTGGGCGGCCGAGATGGCGGAGATCGCCTCGAACCCGTCGGTGTTCTGCAAGTTCTCCGGCATGGTGACTGAAGCGGACCACGAGAACTGGTCGGTCGACGACCTGAGGCCGTATGCGGAGCAGGTGGTGGGCATGTTCGGGTATGACCGGCTGATGTTCGGGTCCGACTGGCCGGTCTCGACCCTGGCCTCGGAATACCAGCGGACGTTCCGGGCTTACAACGCTGCGCTTGGGGACCTGTCCGAGGCCGACCACGCGAATGTTTTCGGGGGCAATGCGGAGCGGTTCTACGGCCTGCGTTGAATCGCGAAATGGAGATTCCGGCGGCGATCCTTAACGATTTATAGCGGTGGCTGTCCCTATACTGGCTACCGTGTCTACTCTGCTCGCGGCCCGCGACCTGTACAAGAGCTATGGCGACATCATCGCCCTCGATGGCGTTGATTTCGAAATAACCGACGGCGTTACCGGCCTGCTCGGGGCCAACGGCGCGGGCAAAAGCACGGCCATCAAGCTATTTCTGGGCCTCATCTCACCCACCCGCGGCGTGGCGGAGGTGCTCGGTCAGGACGCGTCCGCGAGCGTTGAGATCCGCGGGCGGCTCGGCTACATGCCGGAGCACGACTGCCTGCCGGGAAACGTGTCTGCGGCGGAGTTTCTGACTCATATGGCGGAGCTGAGCGGCCTCCCGCCCGCCCAGGCGCGCTCGCGCGCAGCGGATACCCTGCGGCATGT
>JADFPB010000004.1 GCA_022562515.1 Chloroflexota bacterium
GGGGGGCCCGCTGGAGGGCTGAGACGTATTCACGCCACCAGTTGTTCCAGGACATCATGCGTGCTTGTGACCAGGCGTCGGCAGAAGGCAGTCACAGTGCAGCAATCCGCGGCCTAGCAGTAGCGGGCAAGATGATCGGGGTGATCTGAGCGGCTGGTGGCGCGGGTGACGGGGGCGCCGGCTCTGCATGAGAGGGCGCGGGGCAGGGGCCGGAGGCCGGCGGGTACTTCCTGACGGGATGCGGGTGTGGAGGGCGTAGTATCCACGCCCAGATTTCGCGGGCCGCTGGGCCTCTGCGGGTCATCCTGCTATTCGGAGAGACCCAACGACCGCTGAATCCGAACGGATATCAGTGATAACGCTGTCACTTACCCCCTCAAACACTACCGACGCACCGCTGTAGCTCCTTTTGGCTCGGCGTCACGATCAATCTTCGGATTACTCTCCCGAGCCCGCCAATTGCCATACAAGATCATCTATTTCCCAAGCAGAAGGTCGCGGGTTCGAGCCCCGTCTCCCGCTCCATTTCATGCCCGGTCGTATTGTCCCTGAGAGCCGTTGATGACCTGCTCAGCCATTGCCCGCACAGCCCATTCGCCAGTTACGCGCGTTCGGCGCCTCAGATATACTTGACAGGTTGAGCGATCTGATCCCGCCGCCGGGCAGCGGTGCGAAGGCCAGATTGCGGGCCAGTCCCTCCCGTCGCCGAAAAATCTGCCGGAGGGAGACGAGTCCCTGAAATGCGTGATTTCCCGTGTGGGAACGACCTGTCCGGGTTGTCTGGCCGTATTGAAGAACAGGGACCTGCCGAAACCAGCGCGAACAGTACGGTCGGTCGACTGAGCCGCATCTCGAGAGGCAATACCAGCTTATGCCACGAAGAAAACGGATAAAGGAAGACGACACCATAGTCGCGGAAGACCTTGCTGAAAACCGCGGGGTCATTCAGTTTGCCCGCCGCCGCCCCAGCGAAGGCTTCGAAGACGATGATTCCGACGCCGCCACGGAGCTGGCGCCTGCGCCCACCATGCTCAGCGCTTCCGACCTCGACCAGTGGGAGGCCGGACGGGCCGCCCAGAACGAAGCCAATCGCGCCGAGGAGTGGGGAGATCAGCAGCCCGAAGCCGAACTCACTGATGACCCCGTCCGCATGTACCTGCGTGAGATCGGCCGCGTCGATCTTCTGACGGCCGAGGACGAGCGTGTCCTCTCACGGGCGATCGAACTCGAGAAGCACCTGAATAGGATCGAGGACGAGATAAAGGGCGACGATGACCGGAGACCACCGGCCAGCGTGACAATCCGGGAGATCCTGAGGCGCTTGAGCGTAGAGCACGCCACAGCCGAGGCGACGGCCAGGTACCTTGGCATTCCCGGCGATATGACTCTCAGCAAGATCATGATGGAGCCCGAGATCAGGAAGTTGATCGACGGCCCCGATAGAGAAGAGTTCATCGCGTATCTCTCGGACGCTCTTTCGATAGACCTCGAGGAGGTCCAGCCCCACATCGTGGACCTATCGGTCCTCTCCAGGCTCGTGCCGCCCGAGGTCAAGACGGCCCTTCGCAAGGACCCAAAGCTGAAGGGCGTCGCAAGGCTCATCCGCAACGCAGAGACCATCAAGAATCTGGACATGTACGAAGTCCTCTTTAACTCCCACCTGGCACGCGTCAGGGAAGAGAGCGAGAAGTCACAGCGACATCTGGCGGAGGCCAATCTCAGGCTGGTCGTCTCCGTGGCCAAGAAATACATCGGCCGCGGCATGTCGTTGCTCGACCTGATCCAGGAGGGCAACATCGGCCTGATCCGCGGTGTGGAGAAGTTCGAGTTCCGCAAGGGCTACAAGTTCTCCACCTACGCTACCTGGTGGATCAGGCAGGCAAGCACCCGAGCCATCGCCGACCAGGCGCGCACCATCCGCGTCCCTGTCCACATGGTCGAGTCGATCAACAAACTACTGCGCGTCAGCCGCAGGCTGGTGCAGGAACACGGCCGCGAGCCGACATCCGAGGAGATCGGGAAGGCGATGGAGATCACGGCCGATCGAGTCCGTGAGATTCTCAAGATCTCGCAGCAACCCGTATCGCTTGAGACGCCGATCGGAGAGGAAGGCGATTCCCACCTGGGCGACTTCATCCCCGACACCAACGCACTGGCGCCTGCCGAGGCCGCTTCGTACCAGCTCCTGAAGGAGCAGGTGGACGATGTTCTCGGCACGCTGAGCGAGCGCGAGCGCCGCGTCCTGCAGCTCAGATTCGGCCTGCACGATGGGCGCAGCCGGACGCTGGAAGAGGTTGGACGGGAGTTCAGCGTGACACGCGAGCGAATCCGCCAGATCGAGGCGAAAGCGCTGCGCAAGCTCCGCCACCCCACCCGCAGCCGCAAGCTACGCGACTTCCTGGAATAGGGGAGTTGGGCTTAGCCCTGCCCGGCCCCCGCCACGCGGTCGTAGATCCCGCGGACGTATCGCGCCTGCCCGGCATGCTGGATGTTGTCGCTGATAATGCTCACCAGCCGCACGCCGACAGACACCGGCGGGTCGTATGACGTGTCGATGATCCGGTCGAGCTCGGCCGCGTCGACCGATCGCAGGTACTCCCGCGACCGGTCAGAGACGAAATCAAGATATCCTAGAAGCGCGTCCGCGCTGGCCGGCTGTACCGCGGCAACCTGCTCTGAGGTATACCCGTACCCCGTGTTAGACAGCGCCGGGTCGAGGCCGAGCCTCTCCGCCCAGTCACCCGTGGCCCATGCCTGCGCCGTACCGGCTATCGGCGCCACCTGCGAGTCCTGGGTTCTCGCCAGGTGCCATACCAGCCACGCGATCGAGTTCGCATCCGTCTCGGGCCTGTACGTGAGGCCTTCAACGGCCAGCCCATCGGCCGCCGTGTGGGCAAGTTCCTGGATCCTCGTATAGGCATCTATCAGAACGTCTCTGGACTCCAAAGTCTTTCTCCCCCCTATATGATCGCCGTGGTCGCTTATCCCGGTGCCTGACCCACGTACGGCACGCCGAACTTCTCGCTATGCGCAATCTCGGACAGCGCTTTCCGGTTCTTCTTTGAGCCGCTTGTACCGATATCGTCTGTACGATAGCCGAATGGCAGGACGGTGATGAGATCGAATTCGGCGGGAATGCCGAGCAGCTTTTTTATCTTCGCGTTTTGCGTTTCATCCCGCAGCCCCACGAAGCACGTTCCCAGCCCCTCGGCCCAGGCGACCAGCTCCATCTGCTGCAACGCCCGGCCTGAATCGAGGTCCGGCCGGTCCGCGTTGTCGGTGGCAATCGCTATCGCCAGCGGCGCGTCGGCGACGAACTTGCCGCTCGTTGCGATGGAGCCGATTTCTTTAAGCATCGACCTTTCTCGCACGACGATGAAGTGCCAGGGTTGAAGATTGCGGGAGGATGGCGCCACTCGGGCGGCCTCCAGGATCTTTTCGAGCACCGCCACCGGCACCGGGTCCGGCTTGAACGACCGCACCGTGAGCCTGGTCTTCACCGCATCGAACGTGTCCATCCTATCCGCCCTCCTTGTTCGCGAACCCACCGAGTGACCGCAGGCCAAGCACAGGCCGACCGCAGGCGCAATGATAGACAACTGAGCGAGATCGCAGCGTGCCGGAACCCTGATTTCGGCGCCCCGATTCCGGCACGAGGATCGAAAATTGAAACGCCGCCGTTCCGGGTGCTCGGGACGGCGGCGTTTCTGCGTGAAGAGGGGTAGAGGGTTCAGTAGGACTGCCGTGCTCCATGCGTATAAGCTCGGCAATACTAATTAGGTGCGAACAAGCCAGAAACGATGCACGGGCGGCCTATGGGCGCGATCTACCCGTCGTTGAGCCGGTCGCCTGGCGGTTCCGTGTCCGTGCTCCGGCCAAGATACGACGCGGTGAACGTGCCCGCGCCAAGATGCATCCCGTTGGCCCAGATCTGGAACTCGTACTTCCCCTCGGCAGGAATTGGCACTCGCGGGAAGGCCACACCCACGTCCTGGGATGCCAGGCGGTCCGAAATCTCCAGATTCGCGGTCGCGAGCGCCAACTGCTCTCCGGTCCTCACCTGAACGAACCTGATTTCAAGCCGGTATGTGCCTACGGCGTCCGCCAGTTTGAGGTAGACCGAAAGAGGCCGCTGAGTTGGGAACCTGGAGGCGGCGACCTGGTTGAAAATGCCGATCAAGTTCCACTTGCCGGAGGCCGGATCACGCGCCGCAATGTCACATATAACCGGACCCGTCAGGAGCGGGCGTACCTGGCTGAGTGTTGGTTCTGGTTCAGTCATATTCCCGGATGTCGTTTGTTCATAAGAGCCCGCCGAGCCTACACCATCATGGCCGCTACGGGAACTTGCGGAACATCCGGATCATCTGGGTGCGAAGAGGCCGCCAGTGCACCCATCACACCGGCGGCCTCTTATGCTCCCCCAGAATAGTTCTTCAGATTACGCGGCTTCTGCCCGTGCGGCATCTAGCATGGTCGTCGAGAGTATCGTGTAAGTCTCAACCCAGGCGGCCTTCACCTCTGGAGTCCACGCCTCACGGAGCCCCTGCTCAAGCGTCCAGAGAAGCGCCTCCCCAACGGTCGCGTAGTGCCCCTCAATCGCACCGTAACCCGCATGCCGCACTCCCAGTTGCTGAACCGTAGGAACAATCGATTCAATCTGATGTAATGACGCCACGGCATTCCCGATCATCGCCATCAGCGCCTTTTTCTGTTTGGCCATGTCGTCATCAAACAGAGCCCGAACCTCCGGGTCCAGTTCGAAAAGCTTCCCGTAAAAAAGGTCTGCCGCCGTATCGGCGATCGGCAAGATCATCTTCCACGTCGACTTGACCAGCTCAACTTGCTCTGGTGTCATCTCTGGCTACCCCCCAGCATGTGCGATCAGGCGTGGCGTCTCGATCAGATCAGTGCGAATGCCCGCGCCGGCTCAGGTTTCGTCTGCCCAGTGTGACGGCTGAGTGCGGGGATTGAACCGTGCGTTGGCGCAAGACGCATGCGCGGATGCGGAGTGATGCCTGAGCAAATGGCGACAGCCAGTAGAGGGGTATGGCTGTTGCATGTCCGGAGATGAGCCGGGACGCTACGGCTTGACCATGCTCCCATCAGCCCTTCTGACGGTATCCCACGCCCCGCCGAACTCCCTCTCTTTGAACGGGAATTTCGCCGCGAGTTCCTCATCGATGTCTATACCCAGGCCCGGCTTGCCACTCCCCCACATGTGGCCGTCCCTGACTTCAGGGCAACCCGGGAAGACTTCCTGAGTCCGCTCTCTGAAAATCGCGTACTCCTGAATGCCAAAGTTCCATGCGTTCAGATCCAGCGCCAGGTTCGCCGCATGGCCAACCGGAGACGTATCGCCAGGGCCGTGCCAGGCCGTGCGCACACTGAACGCCTCGCACAGCGCCGCCAGTTTCTTGCCGGGCGTAATGCCGCCGATCTGCGACATATGCACCCGCATGAAGTCGATGAGGCGGTCCTTCACCATCGGGATAATCTCGTGCGGGCTGTTGTACAACTCGCCCATCGCCAGCGGCGTCGCACACTGCTGACGCACCATCCGGAAGTAGTCGTTGTCTTCCGGTGCGAACAGGTCCTCCAGGAAGAAGAGATTGAACTGCTCAACGTCTTTTGCGAACTTTACGCCGAGTATCGGCGGGATCCGCTCGTGGACATCGTGGAGAATCTCGACCTTCTCGCCAAGCGTGCTCCGAATGTGCTCGAACAGATTGAGCGCGGAGCGTATGTACGGCTTCGGTTCGAACACGCCTCCGGGGTGGGCATAGAGTTTGCCGGAGTCATAGTCCCGCAGTCGTTTGGTGACCCAGCGCGGCCCGTCCTGCGGGTCGCGCTTGCCGTCGCTCTCGCGGTTGCCATAGGTGGCAAATCCCGGCGTCGACGTCTGCACGCGTATATAGTGGAAGCCCTGCTCCATGAGCTCTCTGGCTCGCTCTTCCACGGCCAGCGGCTCCGGCCCAGACGCGTGCACGTAAACCGCTGCTGCGTCGCGAGCCTTTCCGCCCAGCAGATCATAGACCGGCATGCCGGCCATTTTCCCCTTGATGTCCCAGAGCGCCTGGTCGACTCCGCTCAAGGCATTGTTCAGCACCGGCCCGTTGCGCCAGTATGACGATACGTAGGACGACTGCCAGATGTCCTCGATATCGGCCACGTCTTTGCCAATGAGAAACGGCCGAAGATAGTCCTCTACCGCGGCTACGACCGCGCTCGGCCGCTGCGTGAACGTGGCGCAGCCAAGTCCGTAAAGGTCCGGTTCGCTGGTCTCAATCTTCACAATGACCAGCCGGATGTTATCCGGCTCGGTAAGAATCACGCGGATATCGCGGATAGTGACGTTGCTCATGAATCTCCTGCTGTATTGCCGGGGGCATCGGCGGTCAAAGCGGGGGCAATTCTATACCTGTGCCCAGTCCCTCAAGCCAAACCCTCATGCAGCACGTTCATACAAGGAGCCTGGCCAGAAAAGTAAACGGCGGGCGCGAGGCCCGCCGTTTACGACCGGATTTGGGTGCCGGGTGCTTGTTTGTGAGAGGTCCGTACCCGGGTACCCGTTAGATCTACCAGTTACGCAAAGAGGTCTCAGTTGGCCGGTTCGGCCGCCGCCCTCGCCTGGCTCCAGAGCACCGAAGCGGCTTCGAGCCGAGATGTTCCGGCCTTCAGTTCGTCATCAAACGCGATGCCGTTCTTCACGATTGTCGTGAAGTAAGTACCGAGCTCGATGAAGCCATCCTGTGTCAGCCGCATCGCGTCGCGAGCGAAGCTGTGGGCTGCATCCATCTCGGGAGGAGCTACAACCTTGTCCCAGGCCAGAATTACTCCCTGGGACTCTGTGGCCAGTCGCTCCACCAGCGCCAGCGCGTCGGTGGCCCGCGCGTCAAACACCGCGGGGTCCGCAAGGCTTATGCCGTTGTACTCAATCAGAAAATTGTTCCACTGTCCCACTATGGCGTTATGGCGTACGACAAGCGGAGACAGCTCCGCTTCATAAGGGCTAACGGTCGTGCCGCCGGCAAAAATAACAACCAGGATAGTCGCTGCGACGCCGGCGCCGACTATGCCCATGGCTGCAACGATTGCCTTGGGGCTTATCGCCCGGCGGGGCGTGTCAATTCGCTCGGTGGTCTGAGCAATCATGAATCCGGTCTTCCATTCTTTCGCGCTGGCGGCAAGACATGCACTCTCACCTGCAATGCCGTGCCGGTTGGTTTCCCCGCTGATAGCGATGGTGCCAGTCTGACGCCGCCATTGATGCGCATGGCGTATCACGGATGGCTACCCAACCGGCTCGTCATTGAGCCAATCGGCTCATCGCCCCCCGGGACCCACGCGTCCCCATGCACCCCCAACCCACGAGAACACTCAGATCTCAACGTGGACTTTTATCGAGCCGGTGGACTTGTCGTACGCCGTCTCGAACCCCGTCTGTATTTCGCTCAAAGGCACACTGTGGGTCACTATCTCGTGGAACGGCACGCGACCGCTGGCGAGGATGTCGATCGATACTTCGTAATCGTGGTGGCCGTCGACGATGCCGTAACAGGATGAGAGCAATATTGACTGCTCGTTGAGCATAGGCGCCAGGAAGTCGAACTCAACCGGCTTCCTGAATCCCCCGATCACGACGATCTTTCCCTGCATGCGGCACGTGTCCATCGCCTGGACCAGGGTGTCCGCCGAATTGCCGCCTATCGACTCGAACACGATGTCTGCGCCGCGGCCGTCGGTAGCCCCCCGGGCCGCCTCTTCCAGCTCCCCAGGCTCTGAGCCAACCACGACGTCCGCTCCCATACGCGCTGCCGCTACGGCCTGCTGGCCATAGCGCGCCGATGCGATGATCCTCCCCGCCCCGAGCTGGCGCGCCGCGGCAATTGCAGCAAGCCCGATCGTGGCCGAACCGACCACCGCGACCGTGTCGCCAGGCGCCATGCCGCCCCAGCGAACGGCATGAACCGACACGGCCAGCGGCTCGACGAGGGCGCCGTCCGTCCAGCTCATGTCATCAGGAAGCTTGTACAATCCGCCCGGCTTCCGGGTCATGTACTCGGCGAAGCCACCACCTGTTTCGTCCGACTTGTCAGTACAGTGCCGGTACTGGCCCATATTGCAGTACCAGCACTCGTTGCACGCCTTGCCGGAGCCGATGGTTTCAACTGCAACCCTGTCGCCGACAGCGATTCGCGTCTCCCCTGCCGGCACCTCGACCACATCCCCCGCCACCTCGTGGCCGCCGGGCATCGTTTCCGGTTCGGTCCGCTCGTTGTTCATATGCAGGTCGGAACCGCATATTCCCGTACGTCTGACTCGGATCAGGGCGGAGCCGGAAAACTGCTCCGGCATCGGCAGGTCGTCCCGGACCTCCATCAGATCGCCGGCGTCATGTAGCGCACCTTTCATAAACCGGGGGGTCGAAGCTGGCATATTGAGGGGCCTCTCATCCGGGTGGTCGCGTCGGGGTGGGCCGGATTGTACCCGGCGGAATGATTCCCGTCCGGCCGTCCTCTGCGGTAAAGTCGCGTGGCGGCCCCGCACTTCTCGGCCACGACACACCTGGGGGGAGCTGACTGTTGGCGATTTCCGAAGCTGAACTCATTCGCTCACGAACGAAATTCAGAGGCGTATACGCAATACCGGTCACCGCGTTTCACGAAGACAGGTCCATAGACTTCAAGGGCGTCGCCCGCTGCGTCGAGTACTGCATCGCAACCGGTTCGCACGGAATCGTCATGCCGGTGAACGCCAGCGAGTTCTTTACGCTCTCCGACTCAGAGCGAATCGCCGTCATCAAGGCAGGCGTGGACGCGAACGCCGGAGCGCTGCCGCTCGTCGCAGGCATATCGGGTGTCTCTCCCCAGCACGCTCTTGAGCTAGCGCTGAAGGCGCAGGATGCCGGTGCAAACGCCCTGATGGCGCTTCCGCCGACTTCGAGGCCGACCTCCCCGGCAGGCATGGAGGAGTATTACCGAATTCTCGGCGAGGGCGTGGAGCTACCGGTATTCATCCAGAACCACGACCCGCCTGCGGGGCAGAAAGTTCCGCTCGACGTCATGGTCCGGCTTCTTAAAGAAGTCGACTCTATCCAGTACATCAAAGAAGAGACGATGCCCCCCGGCCAGGCGATCACCGCCGAGTTCGAGGCCGCTGGCGACGCGCTTCTCGGCGTGATGGGCGGCATGGGCGGCCGCTATCTCCTGGACGAGTACCGCCGCGGCGCATGCGGCACCATGCCCGGCTGCCACATGCCGGACGTACACGCCGCCCTCTGGAGCGCCCTTGAACGAGGCGATGAGGCCGAGTCGATACGTATCTATAACAAGATGGCGCCAATGCTCCTGTTCGAGAACGCCTTCGGGGTGGCCGTATACAAGAACGTGCTGCATCGTCGCGGGGTGATCGATTCGCCAACCATGCGCGTCCCAGGAGGCCGCCACATGGACAGCACAGACAGCGCAGAGCTGGACCGGCTAATTGGCGAAGTGTCAGAGTTCTTCACCTGGAGCAGGTGATCCTGCACCTTCTCGGGAATCAGCCGTTCTTGGCCGGGTCAGTGGTTAGTGCCCTCGCGGGGAAAGGTCCTATGGCAGAGGTAGTCAGCCTCAGGCGGAAAAACGTGCCCGTCCCGCGTTGCCGGCCACGCAGGTTCGGCAGAAGCCGTCGGATTAGCGAAAGACCAGTCGATTAAATGGCTCCAAAAAACTTCATCAGAGTCATGTCAATGTCTGACCCGGCGTCGCTTGCCATCGCGCAGGACATCCTGCGTGACAGCCGGATCCCGTTCATGCTGTCAGGCGCAGGCGCCGAGAGCGTCTTCTACGGCCCCGGCAACGTCGCCCTGAGCGCCTCGCTCATGGTCGAGGAGCCGTACGTCAGAGAAACGCTGGAGATTCTCGAGGGTCTGAACGGCGTGATCAAGGCGTCCGATTACGAGTAGCGTCCGCTCTCCGCTTTCTCGCCGCCAGGACGATTACCGTCAGCGGCATGGCGACTATCACTATTCCGATGAGGATCACGATGGTCGCAGCGTCCAGACCAGTCACGTTGTCAATCTGGTGCTTGATTGAGTCCCAGAGATCGGGGTCGATCGCCTCGGCGTGGTGTTCGATTGGTCGTAATGGCGAAGACATCGCGCCCGCTCAATCACCCTCTGCCGGCGCCGTGATGACCAGGTCTCCCGGTTGCGCGTAGCGCGCAGAGTACCGCCGCTCCCGGATTGAGAAGCTTATGGCGCCCGCGAATAGCAATGTGACGAACCCGCCCCAGAACGCCAGGTCGTAGGTTCCGAAGGCGTCGAAGACAAGTCCGAATATCAACACCGCCGCGGCCCCACCCAGTTGATGCGACATCGTGATCAGCCCGGTCAGCGTGCCCAGAGCGCGGACCCCGTATACGTCCGCCGTGAGGCTGGTCGTGAGCGGCACGGTCGCCAGCCACGAGCCGCCGCCGATCACGGCGAACGTCCACAGCCCTATGTTGGCCGGCAGCAGGATCAACGACAGGAACGCCACGGCCCGTATCAGATACACGATGCCGAGCAGTGTCTTGCGCTGCATCTTGTCCGAGAGCCAGCCGATGGTGATGACGGCAATCGCGTTGATGCCGCTCAACAAGCCGAACGCAAGCGCCGCCGTGCCCGGGGAGATCGACTGGTCCTCAGCCCACCGCACGTAGTGCACCGCAATGCTGGCCGTGGTGATGCCGCACACCAGAAACCCAATGGATAGCTGCCACATTGGCGGCGAGGCAAACGAGTCCCGCCAGTTCTCCGTCGTCAGCGGGCCATGAGCATCTTCCGCCGCGGCGGCAGCGCTTGCCTCCTCCTCGTCTCCGTCCGGATTCAGGCCCAGATCTTTCGGGTCGCCCCGCACAACCAGCAGGATGACCGGCAGGCCAAGCAGCAGTATCAGGCCACCCATCACAGCCCAGGAGACCCTCCAGTCGGCCACGATGAGAAGGTACGCGGCAAACGGGACGATCAGCAGGCCGCCGATAGAGCCGCCCGAGGTGAGGAAGCTGATGGCGGTCCCGCGCTTACGCCTGAACCAGCGCGCAACGATCGTCCCGGTCGTGGTGAACATGATGCCACCGGACGCGAACGAGATGATGAACCCGTAAAGGAATATCAACATGAAGACGTTCGTCATGAGACTCATCGCGATCGTCCCGAATCCCATGACGGTCAGGCTGATGAGAATCACCGGCTTTGCGCCGAAGCGGTCAGCGAAGTTGCCGAAGAATGGCTGCACCAGGCCGTTGACGAGCCAGCCGAGCGCGGCCGCAACGGAGATCATGGTGAGCGACGTGTCGAATTCTTCTTCCCACGTCCTGACGAACACGCCGAACCCTTGCCTGGAACCGACCGCAAGGAATGTCATGAAAAATAGCGCCGCGACTACGTACCAGCCGTAGTACGCCGACGTGACCGATCTATATATGCCTCTCATTCTGGTGCGTCAGGTTACTACCGTGGGACAAAGAAAGCGGCCCGGAAAATTCCGGGCCGGTTCCTGTTCGCTGATAGTGAATCAGGTCTGTGGCTTACTCGCCGGAGGGCACATACCCGGTCACGCCCAGGGAGCGTGCGATCCGCATCAAACCCAGCAGTTCTGTGGCTTTGGCATTCTCGACAGAGCTCCCGCTCAATGTCGCCTCCAGCGATTCGATCAACTCATCGAGTTGCACGTCCGTTGCGAACGGGCTCTCGCGAAGTATCTCGGCGAACATGGCTGCAACCACGGCCGTTCGGTATGCGGGCGAGGTTTCCCGTAATAGACGTGCCGTCTGCGCCAGTTGAATCGGCGACGAGATTTCGGTGACTTCCCCGGAATCGGGGTCGGCAAATCGGACACGCACTGTGCCAAGACTGGCTTCGGGGGAATCGGTCAGCCTCAGTTCGTAGATGGCGGTGACCGTGTGTCCTGCGCCGACTTCGCCTGCGTCCACCGAGTCGTCCCTGAACTCCTCCGTCGTGAGCGCCCGGTTCTCGTAGCCGACAAGGCGATACATCTCGACGGATGCGGGATTGAACTCGACCTGGATCTTCGCATCGGAGGCGATCACCTCAAGCAGACCGGTCAGGCCATCGCCGAACAGCCGTGCCGCCTCCGCGTCGGTGTCGATGTAGGCGTAGTTGCCGTCACCGTGGTTGGCAAGCCGTTCCATCAGCACGTCGTTGAAGTTATCCAGCCCAACGCCGATGGTCGATAGCGTTATCCCGTTCTGGGCCGTCTCCTTGATCTCCCGAAGCAACACGTCCGGGTCGGTCTCCCCAACGTTCGCGACGCCGTCCGAGACCAGGATGACCCTGTTTATCTTTCCTTCTTCAAAAGCCCTGTCGACCATCTCGTAGCCCAGCAGCAACCCGGCCTCGGCGTTCGTCGAGCCACGTGCGATCAGAGAATTGACCACCGCCTTCACCGCCTCCTTGTCCGTGGTCGGGTCGAGCAGCTTGCGGGCCGTCGAGCCGTACTCGACGATGCCGATGCGGTCGCCGGGCCTCAGGTTGTCGACGAGCAGCGTGATGCTTCGTTTCACCAGCTCCAGCCGGTTGTCCCGGCCCATGCTGCCCGAGGTGTCGATCACGAAGGCGATCACCGCCTCGCGACGGTCATCGAGCGCGATGTCCTGGCCGCTGATGCCAACCCGAAGCAGCGTCCGGCCATCATCGTGGTAGGGCGATACAGCGCCGTCTACGTTGATATCGAACGTGCCCGTCGCGTCTGGATAGTCCTGATCGAAGAAGTTCACGAACTCTTCTACCCGAATCGCGTCGACGGGCGGCACCTGTCCCTGGTTGAGCCACGCTCGAGCGATCGTGTATGACGCCGTGTCGACATCCATGGCAAATGTTGAAAACGGCTCTGTCGCGGCGGAGACGAACGGATTCACGCCGTAATTCTCGAAGAACGTGGACTGGAAACCGCCGGGCAGTTCGATACCGCTCAGGTCCAATTCACCGGCCACCGCCTGCGCAACGAGGACATCCCACTGGTTCTGGGATATCCCGTAACCTGTCGATGCAAGGGCGAATTGCTCTACGAGAGCCTCCGCCTCCGCCTGGGTTAGCGTTCCGCCACTCGCCGGCGCGGGAGTCGCGGTGGCCCCCGCGAATGAAGCCGCCGGCGCGGGCGTCGCCGCTGGAAGCGCACTTAACTGCCGTTCAACAATGACCGTCTGGACCACTACTCCATTTGCTGTCACGAGCGCCGCGTTCGCCGGCGCCGTCGTAGCCGCGGGCGCAGCAGTGGCGGCTGGAGCGGCGGTGGCGCCTGGCACGCTTGGCGCTCCCGGCGCGCCTGGCACGCCAGGCCGGCCTACCCTGCCATCTTCGCCCACTAATCCGCTGAGCGCGATGCGTGAATCACCAGAGTCACCCAGTCGCAAAGCAGTCGCCGCGCCAACCGCGACGATCAGCACGGTTGCTGCGCCCGCGAGTGCGATCTTCAGCCCCGGCCGGTTGGCCAGGCTGAAGCGCGACCACCACCGAGGCTGAGCCTGTGCGGGAAGTTGGCCCTGAATGCGGGCGAATAGATCAGCCGGCGCTTTTAGCGACTCGCGCTCAGCGTCAAAGAAATCGTTCAGCTTTCGTTCGATATTGGAAAAGTCTTGATTTTGAGTCATGTCTCTTAGCGCTCCTCGGTAATGAGGGTGGCGGGTTTGGGCGATGTTTCGAGTACGTCTCTAAGTTGGCGCAGGGCGCGGTGCAGGCGGGACTTCACCGTCCCCTCACGCCAGCCGAGCGTCTCCGCGATCTCCGGTATCGTCATGCCGGCGTAGAACCGCAGGACAACCGCCTGCCGCGGCTCAAATGGAAGTTGCAACAGGGCCGCCCTGATGCGCTCGGCCTCTTCCGCCGATATGACCGTCTGGATGGCGCTTTCGGGTTCCACGAGCTCGTTGTATGAAGCGTCCATCTCAACCTCATCAACCCGCTTGCGGCGTCTGTCGCTAATCACCCGGTTCACAAGAATTCGCATCAGCCACGCCTTCAGGTTGCTTCCGGCTCGGAAGCCGGGGATGCCCTTCCAGGCCAGCATTAATGCGTCTTGAACCAGGTCTTCGGCCAGCGCGCGGTCATGAGTCATCAACACGGCGGTGCCGTACATGACGTCGCCATAGCGCTCGACTATGACCTGGAATGCCGACTCGTGGCCTTCCTGGCAGAGTCGGACTGCCTGTGTTTCGTCCACGTCGTCCCCCTCTTCACGCCTGGGTGACTATGGGCCTGTCTGTCCTCGACCGGCTTCGGCTGCCTCACTGGAAATCGACTGGGGGAGTCGGCCGGTCTCACAGAAGAAAACGCACGCTGTCGCGAAAACGTTCCCGGCCCAACTGGCGGAGCCGATTGAGGGGCGCGAAATTCTGGAGCCAGACGTGGGCCGCCGCCTATAGCGTGGTGATCGGCCGTGCCTGCAGCAAGAACAGGTCCGCGCCATGAAAGGCGAATTCGGCATCCACGGGCCAGCCAAGCTGTTCTTCGAGTGCGGTCGCCATTTTGGCCGCTTCGATCACCTGCTCCGGACTCGCCGATGGCGCCGACCGCATGATGCGGGGGACGTCCACTTCTTTCGTGCCGTCGGGCGTAGAGACGGTCATCAGCATCTTCTCGGCGATGGTCTCGGACGTGATCTTGAAATCGCCCTTGCTGACGATGAACGTATCCGGCGTGACCATGCCGCCGACAATGCTCTCGCCGAGGCCCCAGCTCATGTTGATCATCACTTCGTCCCGATTGCCGGTGATGGGATTGGCGCTGAACACGATGCCGGAAGTATCGGACGCCACAAGGTGCTGCACCAGCACCGCCATGCGGGCGCCGTCCAGTGCGATGCCGGCAGACTCCCTGTATGCGATCGCCTCAGGGTTTTGCAGGGAGTTCCAGCACTTGACGATGGCGGCCGATACGGCGTCTTCGCCGGTGATGTTCAGGTAGGTATCGTGCTGGCCCGCAAATGACGCCCCGGCGGAGTCCTCGTCGGTCGCCGATGACCGAACCGCCACGGCGGGCGTCTCCTCTCCCACTGTTTCACCCAGTTGCCGGTACGCATTCGCCACGTGCTCTTTGAAATCGTCCGGTACATTCTCGATGTCGGTCTTACCGGATTGCTTCAGACGGCCCGGCTCACTCCACCGGCTGAAGGCTTCTACCGAAAGCGCGAAGCCGCACGGAACTTTAAAATCGGCAGCGATCTGAGAGATGTTGGCGGCCTTGGCGCCCACCTGTTCCGCGTCGTGGCAATCCTGGTCGCCCAGCCAAACGATTTCTCTCACGGCGCACTCCCCGGTGAAAGTAGCGAATGAAACTAGCGAATCAACCGACGCCGAGTATAGCCGCCGCGTCGCGGTTGATGATCTCCTCGATGACCCGCTCTGGAATTTCCGGCAGACCGTGGTCGACAGCGAACTTGCACACAGCTCTTATGCCGGACATGCTCTCATCCGGCGTCGCAACTGGCCAGTCCGTTGCGAAGAATATCTTGTCCGTCACGCCCCACTCATGGAAGATCCGCATGCCGTTCCAGAATGACCACGGCCGGTAAAACTGGGCGGATATGTCTGCATATACGTTCGGGTGCTTGCGGACGACCGATAGGGCATCGACATGCCAGGGATGGCCCATGTGCGCCAGGACCATCTTCAAGCGTGGGAACGAGGCCGCAACCCTGTCGAACGTCAGGGGGTGTGCGTACTCCAGCGGCGCGTCGGCCTTGGGCGACGTTCCCATATGCCACACGATGGGTATGCCGTCATGCTCCAGCCGTGCGAATAGACGGTACGCCTCGGGCCCGTTCGGGTCGAAATCCTGATAATTCGCGCCCATCTTTATGCCCCGGCAGCCAAGATCTCCAACCGCGCGGTCATATTCATCATTTACGTCCGCTGCCAGAGGGTGCAGCGACATGAACGGGATGATCTTGTCAGGCGCGGCCTTCGCGACCGCCGATGCCACATCGTTGTGATTGAAGTGCGCGGGCCATCCGGCAATCCGGTTGCGGCGCTCATCACCGGCCCACGGGCGCGGCGCGATGCCGAACAAGAAGGCCTTATCGACCGGCTCCATGGCTTCCAAGTACTCCGCCACCGTTTGCGTGAAGCGGACCGGTGTGCCAGACCGGTGGACAGACATCGCTATCTCGTCGGATGCAGGCACCGAATCCGGATGGGACGGCAGGTGTGTGTGAACGTCTACGATCATGCCGCTACCCGACGCCCAGTATGTCCAGGGCGTCGCGATTGATTATTCCTTCGATCTCGTCTTCCGGGATGCCGGGCAGATTGTGCTCCGTCGCGAACTTGTTCAGGCCGCGTAGATGATCGATGTTGTCCTGCGGCTGCGTGACCGGCCAGTCCGAGGCAAAGAGGATCTTCCCCGTGACACCCCACTCGTGGAAAAGCCGCATACCGTTCCAGAACGACCACGGCCGGTAAAACTGCGCCGAAACATCGGCCCAGACGTTGGGATGCTTGCGAACGATCGAGAGGCAGTCTGTTTGCCACGGGTGGCCAAGGTGCGCCACAACTATCTTCAGGCGCGGGAACGCCATCGCTATGCGGTCGGTCGTCAGCGGGTGCGCATACGTCAACGGCGCGTCCCCAAACGGCGATGTGCCCTGGTGAAACACGATGGGCAATCCGTCGTGTTCCAACCGGGCAAACAGTCGAAAGGCTTCCGGGCCAAGTGGGTCGAAATCCTGGTAGTTGGGACCAAGCTTTATGCCCCTGCAGCCCAGATCTCCCACCGCACGGTCATATTCCTCGTTCACTTTCGGATCAAGGGGATGAAGCGACATGAACGGGATGACCTTGCCGGGCGCGTGGGACGCCACCTCGGCCGCCACGTCGTTCTGGTTCAACGGTGGCGGCCAGTCGTCCGATTGCTCCATCGGATTCCAGTCTTTCCAGGGCCGGGAGGCGATGCCGAACAGGAACGCCTTGTCCAGCGGCTCTATGACGCGAAGGTAATCGTCGATGGTGTTCGTCATCTGCACCGTCTCGCCGGAGCGCATCGTAGTATCGATGCGCATCTCACCAGGCGGTATCGAATCACGATGGCTCGGGAGATGCGTGTGTACGTCAACGATCATCCGATGGCACTCCGTTCGCAGGTCAGCGCAGGCGGCAAAAAGCGCTCGGCGACGTATCTTATTCGCTCGTGAGCCGGGGCGGTAGATCGCGGCAGGGTGTCCGAATCGCGGGGACAAGAAAAGCCGCCCTCGCCGGGCGGCCTATTGCCAGATATTAGATATTGCGGAAACTCTACGCTGCAGCCGTCATGGCTCCACCAAGAATGGCGCGCAGGCTGCCCAGGCTGAGCTCGCGTTTCGGAATGAAACCCACCGCTCCCATGTCTAACGCAAGGCGTTGATACTCTGGCTCGGACCGCATGCTGGTGATCACCACGCAGGCGTCCGGATCCCCCTTGAGAATCTCCCTGGTCGCCTCCAGCCCGTTCATCCGGGCCATCTGCACATCCATCAGGACCAGGTCAGGGTTGAGCTCCGGGTAAGCGTTAACAGCGTCGAGGCCATCTTCGGCCTCTGCTACTACCTCAAAGTCATTGGAACCGGAGAACATGCTTCTTACGACGTCTCTGAACAGTTCCTGATCGTCTACGAGAAGGACTCTCAGCATTACTCACCGTGGGGGTGCCGTGGAAATCTAGTGACTTCAACATAGCCTCCCAGGCTCAGCGCCAAAAGCGAGTTATCACTACTGGATGTGGGAGCCTGCGCATAGCACTCATGCGAAACAGGGACGCGTGGCTTGTCCGACGCGAGTTGCGGAGACGCTCTACTGCCTCACCGTTACTCTGGCACGACCCCGCCACTACCTGAGGTGGACGGCTCGCCGGGTGGCGCCCAGTGCATGTTGACCAGAGTGCCGATGGCCGCGTTCTCCGGCTGCTGCGCCTTGTACCACCAGTGGTTCAACGGAATCTTTACTTCAATCTTCGTACCCTGGCCGGGCAGGGAGGTTATTGCCAGGAGACCGCCCAGTGAGTCCGTGTAATCGTTCATCATTGCAACACCAAGCCCTGACGGAACACGCGCGTCCGGCGGAAACCCCGCTCCGTCGTCGGTGACGGTCAGGTGGAGGTTGTTGCCCTCCTCGAGCGCAAGCGTCACCGAGCAGTGCTGTGCCCGTGCATGTTTGATCACGTTGCCAATAGCCATTTCCGCGATCCGGTAGACGCCGAGTCTCACGTTGTCGGGAATCTTCGAAAGGCCGGCCCCTTCCATCTCACCTATCTTCTCCGAGATCTGCAGATCGATAGCGACCACGTCTCGGTAGTGCTCACACAGCGAACGCAGCCCGGGGCCTATCCCAAGCCTGATCACGCTCGGATGGAGCCGATGTGACAGCAGCCGGATGTCATTTTCACGAATATCGTCCAGGTCACTGATCACAGTGCCAAGCTCATCGGCGTCGCGGCCGCGTAGCCGCTCCTGAATCTCCTGCAATTTGATCCAGTTGGCATACAACCGGGTTTGCACGCCGCCGTGCAACTCTTCCGCCATTGCCCGCTTCGCAGACTCGTGGGCCTCCATCAATCTCGAGCGCGAGTCCTGGACCTGGTTCGTCTGCCACTCCAGATCCTCGTTGGCCCCAGCCAGGTCGAGCTGGATTCTTGTCATCTTTTCGATCTCGGATTCAAGCTGTGCGATCCGCGCCTTGCCCTCCGTGCTTCGCCGCGCGAGGTTCAACTGCCGCGTGTCGGATACCGCCGGCGCTACCTCTTCTGCAACGCGCTGCAGCAAATCCAGGTCTCCCGATGTGTACGCATCGTCTCTGAGGCTGAAGAGCACCAGCTTCCCAACAGTGTCGCCGCCTGATTCCATGGGCGCTGAGATCCCGGAGCGCAGTCTGGGAGATTCCTTCTCCGAATCGTCGAAAAAATCCCTCTCGTAGATAATCCGATCCGTCTCGTCGCCGGAGCCGGCGAATACGACGAACCTGTCATAAGGGATGATCGCCTTCGTCTCTTCCGCGATCGCCTCGTAAAGCCAGTCGGAGTCGAGGCTCGCTTCAACCACTCGGCCGATGACCTCGATCGCGCGCCGCTCTCCCAGCGCGCGCAGACGCGCTCTTGATATCAGCGCGACCGTGATGCCGATGAGCGCTGTGGCAACTGCGATGCCGATGGCGGGACCGATGCCAAGCGCTCCGTTTCGGACAGCGAGCCCCATCAGGGCGAACTGCGCGGCGCCGAGCACCACGAGCCCCACACGAAGGAGGACCTCCTTCAGCGTGAGTGGGGTCCTCTCCAATTCATCAGGACCAGGAATGACCGGGGATGAAGCGCGTATCGGGACCCAGCCGGTGCTGGTAATGCCGACCCGTTCTATTTCTGCCTGCGAGTCCAACTGGCCTCAACAAAAAACTGGTGGATGGACCTTGCTTTCACCATCCAGTTTCCCCCACCAGTTCAATCGGGCCAACGCGCGCCCGCACCCATCCAGATGAGCCTCAGGGCTCATACTTGTGAGCCGGTTGGCTCACTGGTCCGCAGGCGCTGGCGAGCCGCGGCCGCCGGGACGCTACAGGCGTTGGAGAGCCGCGTGTTTTGGCAGCCGCGGCGGGCGGGCTAAGCCTTCTCCGCCGCGATCAGGATATCGGCGATCTCCGAGCGCGTGAACTCCGCTGGCGGCCTCTCACCCGCAACCAGCATCTCCCTGACCCTGGTACCGCTCAGGAAAACGTGGTCTTCACCGGGGTGCGGGCAGGTCTTGGCAGTAGCCATGCCGCCGCAACTCTTGCAGTAGAAAGAGTGCTCGAACATCATCGGAGTAATACCGAGCGCCGCGGGATCAAACTCACGGAAAATGTGCTGGGCATCGTAAGTCCCGTAGTAATCCCCGACGCCCGCGTGATCGCGACCCACGATGAAGTGGCTGCAGCCGTAGTTCTTGCGCATGATGGCGTGGAAGATCGCCTCCCGCGGCCCCGCGTAGCGCATGAACGCGGGCAGCACGGACAGAAGAGTCCTGTCAGCAGGGTAATAATCCTTGAGCAACGCCCGGTAGCACCGCATCCGCACCTCTGCGCCAATGTCCCCCGCCTTCGTCTCACCGACGAGAGGATGGACCAGAAGTCCGTCCACCAACTCCAGCGCGCACTTCATGATGTACTCGTGCGCTCTGTGGATCGGATTCCGGGTCTGAAACCCGACGACAGTCTCCCAGCCCGCCTCTTCAAACAGCCTGCGCGTCTCGGCGGGTTTGCGGTCCGAGTCGGCGTAGACCTCAGCGGGCTCGACCGCCACCGCCCTGATGCTTCCTCCCAGCAGCACGTCGCCCTGCGAATAGAGGTTCGCAACGCCGGGATGCGCCTCGTCCTCCGTCCGGTATACCTCACGGGCCTCTAACTTCCGGTCGTACTCGAACTTCTCCTCCAGCAAGAGCGTGCCGGCCGGCTCCCCATCGCCGTTCAACAGGGCAATCTCATCGCCTTCGCGCAGGCCGGACGCGGTTGCGGAATCAGTCGAAAGCGTGACCGGAATCGTCCACGGGACGCCGCCGGGGAGATGGGCGTCTCTGACCGACCCCTCGTACTGCTCACGGTTCATGAATCCGGAGAGCGGACTGAACGCGCCAATCGAGATCATCTTGAGGTCAGAAGCCTCGCGCTCGTTGAGGTTGAGCGTTGCCATCTCAGGGGCCCTGGCCTTGAGATCGGTTGCTTCGTCGTCGGAAAGAACGCGGTCGATCAGTGCGCCGCCATGGGGGTCAATCATTTTAGAAGCCAATTCCTTTTTGAAGGGGGGAGATCGTGTCAGTATTCAGGTCGCCTGGATTCAGTCGGCGGGCGTTGGGTGATTGTATTTAGTTGTGTAGAGGCGCGTAGAGGGCGGCCGTCTCGACCGCCCTCTACTCTCGTTTCGTTTTTTGCGACCGGCTGCCTACTGTAGCGGAGGCTCTACGGGGAGGCGCCTGGCAATCCAGTTCCGCAGGTCCGACAGAGCGCCCGAAAGTCCCTTCCGATCCTTACTTTCGCCCCGCCGGTCATTACCGTCCGGCGCTGTCGATTGCCGACGGTCTTCAGGAGCTTCTGGCGCTGCCAGTGGACTCATAACGTTCTCTCTGTCTCCGGCCTGATAGGCCCTGGATATACCCGGGTCCGATAGGCCTAACGGGTGGCCTTTTCGACGATATGGAGGCCGCACTCCTTGGCATCCGGATCCGACTCCCACCACCAGCGCCCGGCGCGAAGATCCTCGCCCGGCTCGATTGCACGCGTGCAGGGCAGGCACCCGATGCTCGGGAATCCCTTGTCGTGCAGTTCATTGTAAGGAACGCTGTTCTCGTCCACATACGCTCGAACCTGGTCGAAATCCCAGTTTGCGAGCGGGCTGATCTTGTAATTGCCGTGCGCTTCGTCGCGCTCGACGATCTTGATCTCGCCGCGCGCCATGCCCTGGTCGCGCCGCAGGCCGGTGATCCAGGCGCCCACTGAGTTCAGGGCCCGCTCCAGCGGCTCTACCTTGCGGATGCCGCAACAGAGCTTCCGGTTGTCTACTGACTTGTAGAAGAGGTTGTAGCCTTCCTTGCTCACCATTTCCTGAACGCTGTCCATGTCTGGCGTGAAGGCCTCAATTTCTGTCTCGTATCGGGCCGTGATCCGGTCCATCAGCGTATAGGTCTCGGTCGGAAGCCGCAGAGTGTCCAGCGTCATGACCCGTGCTCTGGGATTGATCCGCCAGAACATGTCGAAAACGGCCACGTCTTCCAGGCCGAAGCTCGACATCAGGACCAACTCTGAGCCAAAGCGGCCGTCCGCCCAGCGCACAATCTCCTGTGGAGAGGCGCTTTCAAACCGCTCATTGAGCGTGGCCAGTTCCTGATCGCTCAGTTGTTTGATTTCCGTCGTCGTCATCATTCCTCGCTATCGGGCCACCTGAGCTGACCCTTTCTGTTCGAAATACCGGCAAATAAAAACCCCTCGCATCAACTCGTTGCGAGGGGGCAGACCGGACAGCCGAACGCGCGCCGCTAGCCGATCTCCCTCGCGGGGCTCGGACAACAGCAGGTGCACATGTTGGCTGGTCGTTTATTCAACATCTTCATTCGGGAGTATATATCAGTTTGTGTCAGATATCACAAACGCGGCCCGTGAATGATTGGATGCCGGAACAGTGATTCCGGTACAGGAATCGCGTTGCCCCGGACGAAAGCGCCGGGCGTGTCCAGAGGGGCTCTCGCCCGTGAACACACCCGGTTTTCCGTACGATTACGATGAGATCGAAACGCTGTGACGCGCCCGGCTGCCGGCCCAACTACCCGGTAGGTGGCCTGGTGCCGAGCTTCACCTCTACCTGAATCGCTTCGCCATCGCGAATCACATCCGCGGTGACCACATCACCGGGACTGGTCCTTGAAGACAGGTAGGCAATCAGATCGGCAAAGTCCAGGATGGCAGCGCCATCGATCGCGGTCACTACGTCTCCGGACTCAAGGCCCGAGTTTTCTGCGGGGCCGTCCGGGATCAGGGAGTCAAGAATGGCGCCGCGAGTGTTGGAGGGAAGTCCAAGGCGCTCGGCCTCCTCAAGACCCAGGGTGCCGACCGTAACTCCGAGCCACGAATATCGATACTCGCCATTGGCGATAAGGGCCGGCACCACGCGCTTGGCCTGATTGATCGGGACCGCGAAACCTATACCGGTGTTCACGCCGGACCGGGTTTCGATCTGCGAGTTGATGCCGATCACGCGCCCCTGCCGGTCGAGCAGCGGTCCACCCGAGTTGCCGGGGTTGATGGAGGCGTCGGTCTGGATTGCGTTCGGTATGGAGTAGTTCTGCCGGGGACTATCGATCGTCCTGCCCAGAGCGCTGATGATGCCGCGGGTGAGGGTGAAGTCCCGGCCAAACGGGGTGCCGATGGCCAGTGCGATCTCACCGGGCCTGAGATTGTCTGAGTCGCCGAGTTCGATCGGCTTCAGGTAGTCCACCGGAAGATTCACTTCAAGTACAGCCAGATCAGAGTCCGGGTCCGTGCCCAGGATCTTAGCTTCTACGTCTGTGCCATCTGGAAATAGCACCCTGACGGAATCCGCCCCTGCGACCACGTGGTGGTTGGTGACTATGCGGCCCTTGGAGTCCCAGACGAAACCGGAGCCGGTTCCTTGAGGAATCAGGCCGTCGCCCGGCCCGCGGAACGGGTCGCCGAACAACGAATTCGTCCTTCCTTCTGAGAAGACGATTATCTGGACCGTTGAATCGAGAACGTCCGCGTAGACGTCAGCGATGACCTTCTCTCCGGCCTCGACGATCTGTTCGGCCGTGAGAGAATCGATGATCTGTTTTGCGGACGGGAACCCGTCGCTGACGATTTGGGGAGCAGTGGCCTCTGTGCTGGCAAATGTCGTCGAAGAGTCGGTGTCTGCTTCCGCCGCGCTGGCCGGCGCGAGGCTAATCGGCGAGTTGCTGACGACCAAGTCTGAACCATCCCCGCTGGAACATGCAATTGCTGTCAGAGATGCGATAGCGATTAGCGGAAGGATCAGACGCTTGAGGGCTGGGTATTTCATTATGTCTCCGATGGATCACGCTGGAGGGGGTACACGGCTCATTACTCGCGCCGGGAATCTATATATGCCTTAGATGCAACCGGGCTGCAGGAGTGACTTCATAACTCACTTTAGCGGTACGGAGCCACCGGTCCGCATGGATGCGGCCTCTGTGGTAACCGCCGGGTCACACCCATCGTTTTCGCGATTGCGGTCGTCCGGACTCCCTGGATTTACCGGGGAGTTGCCTGGGAGTTACTGGGATTCACTGGCGGCCGGGCGTGCATGTGAACCAAATCGCCAGGTAAAGTTCACCGCGCGAATATCAAGAAATCGTGGAGCAGATCGGGCCCGCCGGGCTTAATCCCTGGGGGCTCAGGCACCGCGATGTTCAGTAGAGCGGACTGCCCTGCTAGCTCTCGTCACTACCCTTATCGGCAGCGGTATCGCCTTCAGCAGCTTCCGCTCCCTCTTCGCCCTCGACGGCCTCTTCGCCCTCGACGGCCTCTTCACCTTCAACGGCCTCGGCGCCGACGACCTCGAAGACTTCGATCTCGCGCTGCTTGGCGGCGCGCGCAATGACATCTTCACCGTGCGTTGACGCCTCTACTCCAGACGGCAGGTTCAGGTCACTGACGCGCAGCACATCGCCTATTTCCTCGAGGCTGCTGATGTCGCCTTCGATTATCGACGGTACCTCCAGCGGAAAAGCAAGGACCATCAACGTGCGGGTGATCTGGTTGATCTGCGCCGCGCCGCCAACGGTGGCTGGCGCCTCCCCGACGAGCACCACATTGACCGGCGCTTCAATCTTCTGATCGGCCCGGATCCGCAGGAAGTCCACATGCTGTATCTCGCCCGTGACAGGATGGACGGCAACGTCACGGATGAAGCTGAGCGTCTCTTCCGGCTCGCCCTCGACTGAAATATTGACCGGAGAAGTCCGGCCGGCATCCACTATGACTTTCCGCACCAGCGTTGACGGCGCCTGCAGCGAAAGCGAGGCCGCGCCAAGACCGTAAAGGTGCAGAGGAGTGACGCCGCTCCTGCGAAGGGCTTTGACCTTCTTGCGAAGCGCCGTGCGGGGAGTCGTCTGAAGCGATACGGGGTCCATGATGGCAGGTCAACCGATCGGGAACGGGTCTCTGGTAATTCCGGGCCCATTCCGGCGGCGCGTTACTTCCTGATGTGTAGTTAAGCGTACCTGGTAGCGGAAATGCGACTGGCGTGATTGCCGCCCGCGCAACCCGAAAATCGTATCACACGCCAACGGGAAGATTCTGGTTATCCCACCCGTAAACCAGACCGGTTTGGTCTGAATTGGGTGCTATACTTCTTGAACGATCCAGCCCTGCACGAACACAGACGCGCAGCAATCAGGCCCTGACCATGCTATTCCCTATGAAGGTCGACTACGGGCTGAGGATGCTCATAGACCTCGCCCAGCAGCCGGAAGGCCGGCCGATACCGGCCGCAGATATCGCGGCGCGGCAGGCAATACCTGAGGCATTCGTTGTCCAGTTGTTTAACTCGCTTCAGCGCGGCGGCATGGTTACCAGCCGCAGAGGGCCGCGCGGCGGGCACATGTTGGCCATCGCCCCCGAAGATATCTCTGTTGCCGAAGTGGTCGAAGTATTCGACCGTTCCATCGCGCCTATGGGCTGCATCCATTCACCTGACGACTGTACGCTCTCCGGAGCTTGCTCGCAGCGCGAGCTCTGGAGCGACGTGGAGCAGTTGCTGCTGGAAGTGCTGAGCAAAACGAGCGTCGCGGACCTGGCGGCGAAACAGACCTCGATGGCCAGCGCACTCGTCTGATCCGGCTGTCAGCGCACTCAAAGCCGGAGTATCATGTCGAACCGCAAAGTTTCTCTTGCCGCTTGCGAGGGGGCCGGTTGGCACCTCTGACAAGCTGTGAAGTATCTAACTGGCGGAGATAAAATCCAGGAGTTATTCAATTGTTACCGGGCGCCGGCGGCGCTGATACCGTTGCCGGAACCAGTCCCTGGGAATGAACTGGGAGAACACTTCCTGGAATCGCGCAATGAGTCGCGATTCCAGGCTACAAAGTGATAGAGGGAAAAAGAAATGGCTGAAATTCAGGCACTGAGTCCTGAGCAGGTGGCACGGTATAGCCGCCACATCATCATGCCGGATGTCGGCAGCGCCGGACAGCGCAAGCTGCTCGGGTCAAAGGTCTTGATCGTAGGCGCCGGCGGCCTCGGCTCACCGGTCGCCATGTACCTGGCCCTCGCAGGTGTCGGCACCATCGGCATCGTAGATTTCGACATCGTCGAACTCAGCAACCTTCAGCGCCAGATCCTGCACCAGAACAAAGACGTGGGCGTTCGGAAGGTCGTATCAGCCCGCGAAACCCTCGAGGCCTACAACCCGGACGTTAACGTGATACTGCACGAGGAGCCGATCGACTCCACGAACGCCATGGACATCATCCCCAACTACGACATCATCGTGAACGGCGCGGACAATTTCCCGACGCGATATCTCGTCAACGACGCTTCGTACCTGGCAGGCAAGCCGCTGGTCGACGGCAGCATCCTCTTGTTCGACGGCCAGGCATCCACGTACATCCCCGGCCAGGGCTGCTACCGCTGCGTCTTCCCAGAGCCGCCGCCACCCGGCGAGGTCCCGAGTTGCGCCGAAGCCGGAGTGCTCGGCGCGCTACCGGGAATCATCGGAACCATCCAGGCCACAGAGGTCATAAAGCTGATCCTCGGCAAGGGCGAACCGCTCGCCGGTCGGATGCTTCTGCTGGACGCGCTCGCAATGGACTTCCGCATAGTGAAAGTTCGCCGAAATTCCAAGTGCCCCCTCTGCGGCGACAAGCCAACTGTCACGGAACTCATCGATTACGAGCAGTTCTGCGGCATTGCGCCGCCAGCCGCTCCTGTAGGGGTGTAGCTCCCGCACGACCCGATAACGGGCCAGGAAGTACAGAAGTACATAAGAGGATTACATCAGGGACAGACCGGCGGCCACGAGCCGCCGGTTGCGCGCCCGTGGAGCAACAGCCACAAGGCAAAAAATGGGGGATAGGCAGCAATTGTCAACGGGCACGGATCCGGTCACGAACATGCTCAAGAGGGATGTCATCGATGCCATCGGCAACACTCCTCTTGTTGACGTCAGCATTCTCAGTCCCAACCCGGACGTCAGGATATTCGCCAAGCTGGAGGGAGCGAACCCGAGCGGCAGCGTCAAAGACCGGATTGCCAGGCACATGATCCTCGCCGCAGAGGAGGCCGGCAGCATCAAGCCCGGCGACGTAATCATCGAGCCGACGAGCGGCAACACGGGAATAGCGCTGGCAATGGTCACCCGCCTGCGCGGCTATAGCCTGAAGGCGGTCATGCCCGCCAGCGTGAGCGCCGAGAGAGTCCAACTGCTGAAGGCCTATGGTGCGGAGGTGATCTTCTCCGACGGCTCAAAAGGCACCAACGAATCGATACTGGTGGCGAAAAACATTGCCAGGGAGAACCCGGCGTACTTCATGCCGTACCAGTACGGCAACGAAGCCAATCCCGACGCGCACTACGTCACCACCGGCCCGGAGATCATCCGCGATATGCCTGGCGTAGATGTCTTCGTCGCGGGGCTCGGCACCGGCGGAACGCTCATGGGTGTCGGCCGCGCCTTGCGTGAACACAACCCGGACGTGAAGATCATAGCCATAGCGCCCCATCCAGACGAAGTTGTGCAGGGACTCCGCAGCCTCGAACACGGCTTCGTTCCGCCGATTCTCGACCTCGATGCGCTGGACGCCCGGTTGATGATCGAAGCGGGCGAGGCGTTCCACTGGACCCAGCAACTTCTCACACAGACGGGTGTGTTCGCGGGCTTCTCCTCCGGCGCCGTCATCGCCGGCGCCCGCCGCTGGGCCGAGCGGATGGAGCGCGGCAACATCGTCTGCCTGCTTGCCGACAGCGGCTGGAAGTACCTGAGCACGGGCCTCTTCGACCGGGACTTCAAGGATATGGAGGAGGAGGTCAAAGGCAAAATCTGGTGGTAGGCACCAGATGTCTCTGGACTTTCTCGGGATTCAGGCGTATCTGCCCGGTCGGGGACGAATCATCCGCGGAGGGTTGCGGATTTTCGTAGGGGCGGCGGCTTGCGCCACCCTGAGCCTGTCGAAGGGCCCCTCCCGTCACTCTGTTATTAATGATTTTCTGAGCGTAGTCTTCGGCGTCGAAGAACCCTGCCTACATCGCCAACACCGTGCGATACGCATCGACCACCCTCCGCCAGCTCGCTCACCGGCCGAACGCGAAACGACCCCGCCAGATCGGCGGGGCCGTTTCATTGAATCCGCGAATCGACTCTACTTGTTCGGCTGAGGAGTCATCCGAAGGTAAGGCTTCAAGGTGTTGAAGCCCTTCGGGAACATCTCTCTGGCATCCTCATCGGAAACCGTCGGGAGAACCACCACGTCGTCGCCGTCCCGCCAGTTCGCCGGAGTCGCCACCTTGTGGCTGTCGGTAAGTTGCAGGGCGTCCACGACCCGCAGAATCTCGGCGAAGTTTCGGCCCGTCGCCGCCGGGTAGGTCAGTGACAGGCGCAGCGTCTTGTTCGGGTCCACGATGAACACCGACCGGACGGTCGCCGGCGCCTGCTCGTTGTTATCGAGCATGTCGTACATCTTCGAGACTTTCCGGTCGGAGTCCGCGATGAGTGGGAAGTTCAGGGCGTGGCCCTGCGTCTCCTCGATGTCCTTCGCCCACTCCGCATGCTTCTCGACCGAGTCAACGCTCAATCCCAGGAGCTTCACGTTGCGCTTATCGAACTCAGGCTTCAGACCGCTGGCCGCGCCAAGCTCGGTCGTGCAAACCGGCGTGAAGTCGGCCGGGTGCGAAAAGAGAATGCCCCAGCTATCGCCGAGGTAGTCGTAGAAATCGATCTGGCCCTCGGTAGAGTCCTGCTGGAAGTTCGGTACCTTGTCACCCAATCGAATTGTCATTGCTAATAAATCCTCCCGTGACTTTGATATTGCGCTCACCGGCGGCAGTATTCGATCGCCAGCCGAATGATCGACGTCCGGACTGCCAAGCTTACGCGAGCACTATAAAGAGTCAAGTGCTGCTCAATGTGAACGTTATATCGGCAAGCGCAAATCTACGCCTGCCGGGGCGGTTTCAGCGCCGGAAAAGGGCCAGGAAACGATCCTCATACTGCTCGAACAGTCCCCACCGCTCCAACTCGGCGTGGACTTCCGACGGGTCGCGCTCCCCGCGCCGCGCCTCTTCCAGCATCCGTTCAATGCGCATGTGGGCATCGCGCGGCGCGCCGTTCTGCGTATCGAGCAGGCCGCGCGAGTTCAGATCGCTAAAGTTGCCCTGGACGGACATGTTCGTCAGATCGAATATGAACTTCAGCAGCGACAGATCCCAGTGATCGTCAACGCCGCGAATCACCGCCTCCAGACGCTTGTCCTCTTTGTCCAGCCGCGCGTGGATGCGGCCCGATACCTCGTCGGCATTGCCTGAGACGATCTCGGTGCTGCCGAACTCGTTCTTGTACGTGTAGAGGAGCCCCGGCGCGTTGGCCCCGTACATCTGGGTGATCTGTTCGAGAAACTCCTCCGCATTCTTGCCAAACCCATCGGTTCGTGACAGGTAATACGGAGTCACCACCTGCGGCCGCTCGGCGCGAACCGTCCCGTTGCGGATCACGGCCTCCTCCACCGAGCCGGCCTGCGGCAGATCCGCGTAAACGGGCACACTGACCATGTGATAGCGGATCACCGTGCTGCCAAACGTGGCGAGCGTCTGCGACGGTGGCCGCACCACCCGTGTATTGCGCATCACATATGCAATGCGCGGGTTTTCGTTTTTCTCTTCCATGGTCAGATAACAGGGTCCTTTGAATTGGGGTCTATCTCTATTCTGACACGGGCACTCGGAATGCCAAATAGGCGAGTGCCTGTTTTTGAGCGCGGCTACGCCTTCAACATCCTCCGCGATGCCCACACGCTGAACTATGGCATCCGGCCTGTTGCTCGGACCTCGGCCCGGCCGGAATACGCACCGGGCTGGCCCTTCCAATCAACGGTTGCGGCCCATCATCTGTAGATTTCCCCACCGTATCGGCTACGACCCCCCGAGCGCCTTCACGATCCCCTCGCCCTCGCGCTTCCAGAAGGCGTGGAGGATGGAGATGTCCGTCCCCACGGAGAAGTGCCGCACGCCCATGTCCAGGTACGCCTTCGTCTCGTCCGCGGAGCCGATCTCGGCCCGTGGCGGCACGCCCATCTTGATGGCCATCTCGAACGTCTTCTTCTTCGCCGCCACGACCTCCGGGTGGTTCATCTCCCCCGGGTGGCCGATGTTCACAGAAAAATCGGAGCCGCCCCACTGCACCATCTCAACCTTGGGCTGTTCGAGGATCTCTTCCAGGTTGTCGACCGCGCCCTTCTTCTCGATCATGAAGGCCAGCACCGTGTCGGCAATGGACTGGACGTACTCCGGCGACCCGCCGTAGCCCATGTACGAGTTTCGCCTGGTGGCCACACCGTACTGCCCACCATGATCCGGGTGATCCGGCGTGGCTGCCCTGATGCAGTCACGCAACTCGTCCATGTTCCTGACGTCGGTGAACAGGACGCTGCCATAACCGGCGCCGATTCCCCTCTGCGCGAGGAACGGCATGAGACTCTGATCAATCTTGATCATGCTGCCCATGTTGAACAGCTCGGCGGTGCGGCACATGTTGTCGAGGTCGTGGAGGTCCGATGGGCCGTATTCGGCCACGAACTCCACGTAGTCGTAATACCCCGTGTGGCCGATGGCCTCGATCTCGGCCGGCCAGACGCTGTGGATGTGCGTGCTCAGAGTCGGCTCGCCCGCGTCCAGCTTCTGCCTCAATATGTTTGGTCTCATGACGTTCGATTACTCCCCGATCCATGTGCCTTCAACCTGAGGCGGCAAGGGTAATCGAAACTGGCTACCAGCGGACGAAGGCGAGGCCGCAATCGGCTCGACCGTTGCGCCGTTGATCGCGTCACTCTAACGCAGCGCCTCCGTCAGCCACTCGGGCATGATCTTTTCAGTAGTCCGCGGGAACTGCATGGCGTCTTTGCATGCCTTTCATGGTGGGCCATGCTGGCCGTCCCCGGCCGTGCCAGGTTTTCATCCGCCCCGGGCGGACCCCGCTGTGGGGGAGCGCGCTCCAGAATCGCGTCCCCGCTAGTCGTCAATCGCAGCGTTCACCAGCACCTGCAACTCCCTGCGGAGGGGATAGTCGTTGGACGGAATCAACTGCGTCATGAAAACGACGATGACCTCTTCGACCGGGTCTATCCAGAACGCGGTGCTTGCCGCGCCACCCCACGCGTACTGGCCGGGTGAACCAACGATCTGCGAAGTGCTCGGCTCCAGCACGACTGAAAACCCCAGGCCAAACCCGATCCCATCAAATGTGGCCTCGCTCCACCTGCCGGGAATCGCACGATCTGCCAGAGACTTCCCACCTGGAAGATGGTTCGTCGTCATTAAATCGATCGTCTTCCGGCTCAGGATTCGCTGGCCTTCCAGCTCGCCGCCGTTCAACAGCATCTGGCAGAGGCGGAAATAGTCTGACGCGGTAGACACCATCCCACCGCCACCTGAAAGTAATTTTGGAGTCTTACGGTATGCGCTCGTCTCCGGGTCGTCCTGAAGAACGAAGCCGTTCTCGGCAGTAGGGGCATAGCAGGCGGCAAACCGATCAAGCCTGTCGTCCGGGACGTAAAACGCCGTGTCGACCATGCCAAGCGGACCCAGAATCCGCTCTTTCAGAAAGGCGTCGAACTTCTGCCCTGATATCACCTCAACCAGGTATCCGCACAGATCGGTGGAGACGGAGTAGTTCCAGGCCGTTCCCGGTGAGTAGAGAAGCGGCAGTCCTGCCAGTGTGGTCGACCATTCCGCAAGTGGGCGATCAATCAGATTTGGGTAGGCCCGATCAACCGGGTTATCGTCGGTGAATCCGTACGTAAGCCCGGACTGATGCGAAAGAAGATCTCGAATAGTCATCGCTCGGTCTGGCGGCCGGGTCTTGAAATCCGGGTGCTCACCGCTTACCCACACTTCCGTATCCGACCACTCAGGCAAGAATTCGCCTACGGGGTCATTGAGCTGAAATCGCCCCTCCTCGTACAGCATCATCAGCGCCACGGTCGTTATCGGCTTCGTCATCGAGTAGATGCGGTAGATCGTGTCCTTCTGCGTTGGCTTCCCGCGCTCGGAGTCCATCAAGCCGAGCGCCGAGAAGTGTGCGATCTCTCCTCGTCGGGCAACCAGCGTCAGCGCGCCGGGAATCTTCCCGGCGTCGATGTAGTTCTCCGTGAGAAATCGATCGATCCGCCCGAGGCGGTCTGCAGATAGTCCAGTGGTCATGCCTTCAATATCTCCCTTTGCGCCAGCACCCGCTCCAGCAGCGGCCTCATGCCCAGTTCCTGCGCGATGGCGATGGCCTCATCTTGAGCTAAGAGGCCGGGCCGCGGGCGTCGCCGTACCCGCTCAGATGGCATGGCGGCCCGAATCATAGCGCGAATCTGCCAGAGTCCGTTTATCGCCGGTTGACGCGCCGTCACACGCCAACCAGAATGTCGCCATGTTCCGACTCCGGCAACGCGCGTTCGCCTTCGGTTATGACTTCCTCGCCGGCTCTGCTGAGCGCGGCCCATATCGGGAATTCCGGGAGTACGTCGCAGGGCAGGCCAGGGGGCATATCCTTGAGATCGGCGCGGGCACGGGGGCCAATCTGGGCTACTACCCGGCAGACGCCGACCTGACTCTCTCAGACCCGAACCCCTTCATGCTCAAGCGACTGGAGCGAAAGGCGTTGGAACAGGGCATATCGATTCGCACCGATCACTTCGCGGGCGAAGAGCTGCCATACGATGACGGCTCGTTCGACACCGTCGTAAGCACGCTGGTTATGTGCAGCGTAAACGACCCCGCCGCATCGATCGCGGAGATCGCGCGGGTACTCAAGCCCGGCGGCGAGTTCCGCTTCATGGAGCACATCCGTGGCGAAGGCCTCATCAGAGAGCGCTTCCAGGATCTGATGACGCCGGTCTGGCGCGCCATCGGAGACGGCTGCCATCCCAACCGGACCACCGTCTCCACGATCAGTCAGAACGGACTGGAAATAACCGAAACCCGGCAATTCTCATTCGGCCCGTACCCGATCAGGCCGCACATCGCCGGGGTGGCGCGGAAGGCTGCCTGAATCCGGGCAACCGTCCCAATCCGCCACCCCCACGTTGTCATCCCAAGGGTAGTCGAGACCGCCTCAGCCGGGTCGGCACAGTGGGACGATTTGTGTTCGACGCGGCCAATAGCGCCCCGATCACCATGTAGCCCAGAGACATCTGGCCCCTTGTGGTGCAGGTGTGCCTGCCCTATTCGGCCTCCAGGCGCGCCTTTGCGTTTGCCTGGGTCTGAGCGATTGCGGCTCGCCCACGCCGGCCCATCATTAACGGCCACATGATCATCGTTACGAGTGTCATATACCACCGGGACTTGAAGTTCAGCTTCTGTGTGAGTCTCGTGCCGGACTCCGTCTGCTGTAGCTCGATCTCGAGAGTCATAATCGTCGTGCCGTCATCGCCAACGTGGGCCATTCGACTACGCGGCTCGAACTCTGTAACTTCCCATGTGCTTTCCCCTTTGAACGGGGGGATGCCCCCGTACTGTTTGTAGACGAATCCAACACGCATCTCGCCATCGCCGGAGTCAAGCACGCGGTCCGTAGGGACAACCCAGCCCGGGTAGCTCCGGGTGTCGCACATCAAATCCCAGACTGCTTCCGGAGTTGCATTGATTTCGGTTGAAACTTCTAGACCTGGCACAGCTCTGCGTTCCCTCGCTTCGTTATCAGCTCTGGCAGTCGGAATCGGGTAACTACGGTTGTAATAGCTCTCGATTTCGACGGCAGAGCGGCATTCCACGATCAGGATGCGCTGTTTGACCAGTTCCAAGAGAGCGAGAAAAGTCACGATGACTTCTGTTTTACTCTTGGAATCGGCCACTAGAGAAGAGAGGGAAGTTTCGAATTTTTCGGTAATGAGTGTTTGAATATGATCGATCTTCTCGGAGATAGAAATTACTTCTTCGATCACGTCTTGCGGCAACTTAGCTATTTTTTGCAGTTGGGTAGCAAGGGCTAGTAGTTTTTTTGACAGGAAGGCTGGGGTGGCTTGCGGGTCTGGGACAAAGGTAATTTTGTCGTCAAATCTCACGTCTCGAATCCAGGATTGTTTTCTTCTGAGGTCCATTTTTCGTAAAAACTGCGACATGCTCGAATAGATCGCGCGCAGCCTCTGTATCGCTGAGAATGAAAGGTGTGCCAACGGCTACTGCCTCATAGGCCCCGCACACCAGACAGTCATCTCTGGTTGTCAAATCGATTAGACAATTGGCACTTGATATTAGCTGATTGTACTCCTCTTCATCTAGGAAGCCGGTCAACGTTACATTATGCAAATCCTTCGCAACCATCG
>JADFPB010000126.1 GCA_022562515.1 Chloroflexota bacterium
TCCGCGGGAGAAACAGGTCCCCTATACCCACGAGCAATTCGCCTGGCTGCCTGGCGGGTGGCTCGGAGACATCGATCAGCTCGAGGAGACCCTGCGCGGCCTGAGGGACCGTCCGGTTACGGACGGCCTCATGGTCCTGGCAGCCGGTGGCGCCAGGCACGCCTCTTCCGGAGATCGCGAGGCAGCTTCTGGAGGAGAATGTTCATCACGTCGCGATCGTCAAGGATGACGAAGTGGTGGCGACTCTGCCAGACCTCTACAGGTCCATTGCGCAGCGGAAGCCCATGTTGGCTGTGGAGCTGTTCGGTGTGTTGGACGTGCGTGCGGCCACCCGGTAGCGATTGCAGTACGAGGAGTGGCACAGGAACGAGCCGCCCCTGGTCACTTTCGCAGTGCCCTCGGACGGGCCCTTCGGATTGGTGGCCAGCGCTGTCGATGTCCAATCGACTGTCCACCAGTCGGCGCACCATTCCCAGACATTGCCGGCGACGTTGTAGAGGCCATATCCGTTCGGCTCGAACGACCGCGCCGGCGCCGTGCCGTGGTAGCCGTCTTCCCTGGTGTTAGTGCGCGGGAAGTCTCCCTGCCAGATGTTGCACCGGTGCTCGCCGCCGGGCGTCAGCGCGTTGCCCCAGGCGTACCGGTTCTGCTCCAAACCACCACGCGCAGCGTACTCCCACTCGGCCTCCGTGGGCAGCCGCTTGCCCGTCCATTTCGCGTACGCGTACGCGTCATTTGAAGAAACCTGCGTTACTGGATGGTCCATTCGGTGTTCTATGGACGAATCGGGACCATCAGGGCATCGCCAATCGGCGCCATCGACGCGCCACCACCACTCCGAGCCTTCTACCCGTTGTTCGACGGCCTTCGAAGTCTCATCGGAAACGAATTGATGGAAGCAGAACGACCAACCGAAAAGCTCGGCTTCGGTTATGTACCCGGTGTCCGTGACGAAGGCGGCGAACTGCCCATTGGTGACCGTGGTTTCGTCGATATGGAAGCCGTCCAGCGCCACTGGCCGCACCGGGCCCTCGCCATCGCCGGGGAACCCCCGGCGATCGTCCGTGCCCATCAGAAACTCGGCGCTCTCCAACCGAATCATTCCCTCGGTGGATCCGGCCGATGGCGATGAGCCGATGTTCCCGGCGTCGACCGTCTTGCCATCAGGCCTGCCCGGCGTGCAGCAGGCGTCTGATGCTGGAAGTGGCGTGCTGTCTTTTGAAGCCTTCATGAAAAGTTCTCTGGCACGGTCTGATCGCGCGGGAATGATTGTGAGTAATCGTGGACCGGTAGGGTATGGTCTCGATTCTCATAGAGTCAACGAGAGCAATGGGCAGGCGGTTTTCCGCGAGAACTCGGCAGCAGAGTTGAAAGGAGCGGCATGGGGCGGTTTGATGGCAAGGTTGCGCTGATTACGGGAGGCGGCAGCGGCATAGGCGCGGCGACGGCGCGGTTGATGGCCAGAGAGGGCGCAAGCGTCGTTCTCGCAGGTATCCCGGCCGCCGGAGTACAGGCGGTTGCCGAGGAGTTGAGGGAGAGTGGCCACTCCGCTCTGGGGATGCCCGCCGACGTGTCAAGCTCATACGAGGTTGAGGTGGCGGTGAGCGCTGCTGTTTCCGAATTCGGTCATCTGGACATCCTGGTGCCGAACGCCGGCGTTCAGCTTCACGACCGTGACGTCAACTTCCATGATCTGCCAGAGAGCGTGTGGGACGAAACGTTGAACGTGAACCTGAAAGGCGTGTTTCTGGCCTGCAAATTCGGCATTCGCCAGATGCTGAGCCAGGGAACCGGCGGCGCGATCGTCATTACGAGCTCGATTACCGCTATCGCCACCCGTACCCCGAACTTCGCATACGCGACCAGCAAGGGCGCGCTGCTCGCGCTAAGCAGGAACATTGCGCTGAACTACGCGGAAAGCGGAATCCGATGCAACGCCGTCCTGCCGGGCGCGCTTGAACGCACGCCCAATTACGACATCCACCCAGCGCCGGAAGAGCGCGCGGCGATGCTGCGTGAAGTAGTGCCGCTGGGAAGGCCGGGAACACCGGAAGAGATCGCGCCGATGATCGCGTTTCTGGCGTCCGACGATGCCAGCTACGCCACCGCCGGTGAGTTCGTCATCGACGGCGGCCGCACAACGATCTAGCTCACTCTACGAAGCTGATCGGTGCAGGAAATGGCTGCTGCCAGCCTTCGTGTCCGAATCCGGGGTCCTGGGACATGTCACCGGAGTGGGCCAGACGATCGTGCATCGAGATTCGGAACTCGTCCATGAGATAGGTCGTCAACTCGGTATCGAGTCGTTGTAGCTCTGTCGCGTGCGCCGGGTCGGCGATCAGGTTGTTCTGCTCCAGCGGGTCGCTGCCCAGGTCGAAGAGCACGCTCTCGCCGGTGTTGTACCGGGCGAGCTTCCAACGGCCGTCGTGGATCATCCAACCATCGGTCAGGAGGCCGAAGATCCGCTTGCGGGGCCCTTTGGCGCTCGCCGGGTCGCTCACAGGCAGGCCCGGCAAGGTCTGCGAGTCCATGTTGGCCGGCACGTCTACTCCTGCGAAACGGAGCATCGTCGCGGTGACGTCCCGCAACTCAACCAGATCGCTTGAGACCGTGCCTTCGCCGATACCGGGAACCCGCACGATGAGCGGGATCTTCATGCAGGTCTCGAAGAACGACGCCTTGCCGATCAGGTTGTGATCTCCCAGGTAGTCCGCGTGATCGGTGGCAAAAATGATGATCGTGTTGTCGAGCAGTCCCTTGCTGCGGAGGGTTTCGAGGATCAGGCCTACCTCATGGTCGATGCCCTTGACGAGGGCGGCGTAGTGAGCGCGGATCTTCTTTTTGTGATCTTCCGTGAACTCGGTGTAGTCGACGCCGTTCCAGGGACGCTTGTTGCCATCGACGTTGTTCTGGCGAAGCCGCGGCGTGTCACCGGCGTCCGGAATGGAGTCGGGCATGTCCTCGGGCGCGAATACTTCGGGGAAGTCGAATGCCGGGTCGTACGGGCAGTGCGGGCCGGGGAAGCCGACCATCATGGCAAACGGTCCATCGTCTCCGTAGTTCTCTATGAAGCGGCAGGCCTCCCGCCCGACGAACCTGTCCCACGAATGCTCCCACGGCAGGTCATGAATGATGGCGCCCTTGTTGTCGAAATAGCCTTCGTGCTCGTTTCCGTGCAGTTTTCGAAGGCCCATCCTGCGCAGGTAGTGGAAGTAATCGTCGCGGACGTTTAGCCAGCGCTTGTCCTCACAGATCACGCGGAGTTGGAATCCGTGCAGTGCGTCCCATGGATAAAAGTGCATCTTGCCGATGGCGGCCGTGTAGTAGTCGCATTGCGCCAGGAGTTGGGGCCATGTGGAAATGCCGGCTTCGGCGTAATCAGGCCGCAAGCGATGGAGATTGTCCGTAACGCCGTTCCGCACCGCGTTCATGCCCGTGAGAAGCGCGGTCCGGGCGGGGACGCACACCGGCGAGCCGGAATAGGCGCGATCGTATCGGACGCCTTCGGCGGCAAGACTATCGATGTTGGGCGTCTCGATGAAATCCGCGCCGTAGCAACTTAAAAAGTCCGGACGGAGTTGATCTGGCAGCAGAAAAATGATGTTGGGCCGGTCCGCCAAAATTCCTCTCCTGCATCGCGGTTATTGTGGTTGTCAGGGTCTGGGAGCGGGCCCTTGGTGCGGGCACCCGCCTCAGGGCCGGTACTCTACCGGATACGGCAAGATTGTGCGGGGCGGCGGCCTACTGTCCGAGCGTTGCGAATCGCTCTCCCACCTCGCGCAATTCTTTGGCGGACTCCACGCTGGTCCAGAAGGCTGAAGACGTCAGGGCGGCGAGTTTTTTCTCACTGGCGAGCGTCGGGAACGTTTCCGTCTCGTGGTCGCCGATCTCCGGAAGAATCCGCTCGATGCTGCGGTCAAATATATATACGCCGGCGTTGATCCAGTGCGGGAGATCTGGTTTCTCATCGAATGATGACACCAGGCCGTCGCTTGAGAATCGAACCACCCCGTACTGGCTGGGGTACGGTATCAGCATCATGGTGGCGGTCGCCGACTTTTCCTGATGGAGCGCGATCAGCGGATCAAGCGGCTGGTCCGTCAAAACATCGCCATTTACGACGAGAACGCGCTCCTCATCGGGAGGAACCAGCGCGAACCCCTTCCTGACCGCGCCTCCTCTGCCAAGCGGCGTCTCTTCATGCGAATAGTGGGCGCGAATCCCCAGATCAGAGCCGTCTGCCACGAATTTCTCGATCTTTTCCGAGAGGTGGCCGCAGAGGAAAATGACGTCAGTCACGCCGTTTGCGCGCATCCAGTCGACCTGGTAGGCGAGAAGCGGCCGGCCGTTGATCGCCACCATGGCCTTTGGAATATTGTCCGTATACGGTCTTAGCCTCTCACCGCGTCCGCCGACGATGGTCATCGCATACATGCGAGTTGTCAGACCCCTTCCAGCCATGCCCAGGCCTGATCGAACCGCTCGCCAACCAGCGGGTCGTGGCGCATCACCGAGTTGATATCGCGACCGCTCTCCTCGTCACCCATCCACGCCGGCAGCGCCTCCAGGCCTTTTCTAAGCTCATCCTCAGACATACCGAGGTCCCGTGGCCGGAAACGCACCTTGCACCTATCCAGGCGGCCTACCAGCACTCCGGGATCCTGCTCTGTGTGCCATGCCACCATAACGGCGCCAAGGGCGCACGTCTCACCGTGGATCCAGAAGCGGTCGTTAGCCAGTTCCACGCTGAAACAGAAACTGTGGTCCGCGCCCGGCGCGGCGGGGTGCCGGAGCATACGGTCGTCCCGGCCCTGCACCGCCTGCATGATGAACTTCACGCTCTCGTCGGTAAGCGCCCCATCGTCGGCAAGCGTTTGGGGAAACCCGTCGACAATTTCCTGATGATGGTCAATTGCCACGGCCGCGATCGACTCGTCGAAAGGCTCGCCGATGCCCTTCGCGGCGTTATACCGCCACTCGCTGAGGCCGGCGTATCCGCAGAGGACGTCGCCCAGGCCGGCGGTGTTCAGCCGTTCCGGCGCTTTCAGGACCAGGTCATAGTCGATGAGAACGTACTCCGCCACCACATCCGCCGCCCAGCCGTGGATCACCCGGCCGGCCCAGTCTCCGCACAGGCTGTGGATGATCGCCCCGGTCGATACCACCGTCGGAACCTGGACGAGCGGAATTCCTTTCCGTTCGGCGACTACTTTCGCGTGGTCGAGAGCGCGTCCGGCGCCGATACCCACCGCGAGCTCGGCGTCGTCAGGCAAAGAAGCCGTCGTCTCCTCCAGATGTGCGCGATCGAGCCATTGGTTGAACACGAGCCCTGCCGGCTCCCGCGAAAGAAATGGCTCCGCCGTTTTCCAGGCCGTCGGCGTGCTCACGACTATGTAGCGCGGCCAGTCAGCCGATTCGGTTTTCACCAGATTTCGGCCGTATCGTATGTCGTAGTCGCGAGCCAGCGTCATGGGGCCTTACTTTACGTGTATTCTCAGGCGAGCGAATCCAGGACCCTCTCGATGGTTGCCGCGGCGCCCTCGCGGTCCATCTGGCCGTAGGTGCCCGGACTCTGAACGACTATGACGTCCAAGTCCGGAGCGACCCAGATGTGCTGGGCTCCCGCTCCTGACGCGGCGAATGAGTTTCGGGGCAGATCGGGCCAGGCTTTGGCGTGGTCATTGACCCAGTATCCGAGCCCGTAGAGCCAGTTCTCCTCCGGCTCGTTTTCCAGGACCCAACGGTTCGTCACCGACGCTTCCCTGATCCACTCTTCCGGAATGACCTGTTCTTCTCCCCAGCGACCGTAGTTAATCCAGAGCAGGCCACAGCGCGCCATGTCGCGGGCCGTCATGGCGTAGTTCGTGTTGTAGCCGAAGATACCCAGCCTGGCTTCAGCGTGCAGATCGAAATTGCCCCAGGTCCAGGACCAACTGCCCCCGATCTGATCCCGAATCTTCCATTCTGTGAGCTTGCCCATTCCGCCGCCGCGCTCCGGGTCGTCGCTCTTGTACAGGCTGTACTGTGCCGCCACAGCGTGGCAGAGGATGTTCATCCCGTAAGTCTGGTAATGCCATACCTGCCCCGGCGCCTCACCGGGCTTCATATAGCCGGAGACGTTACCTATGAGTTGCTTGAAGGTGATACCGGCATTCTCTGGAAAGGCATGCCTTCCCTCTTTCGGTCCTGTCCCCGCCGGTACGTCCATCATCTCCGGGTAGTAGTCCACGACTTTATCGTCGGCCGAGCCGATCTTGCCCTCGCGAACGGCGCTGGAGAGGACGCACCCGTATGTCGACTTGCTGGCCGAGGCCTGCCGTTGAAGCTCATCCGAGCCGATGCCCCGGTTCCACTCGCCGGCGATGCGGCCATGCCGCACAACTAACAGCCTGAATGGAAGATCGGCGTCTCGATCTGCCTGCCATCTCGCCGCGGATTCCAGCCGGGACGCGTCGAACCCCAGTTCTTCGGGAGTCACGATGTCCCATTCGCTGCCCGGGAACCCCGTTAGCCCAGATGTTGTTGAGGATGTCACTTTATGCCTCCCGTGCCAGTTTCAGCTCATCCCGTACTGGTCGTTTACAGGTCAGCAGGGGAAGCGGTTTCTTTCTATACGCCCGTCCAGAGTGAATATGGCCCATGTATGGACGTTGAATAGCAACGCCGGGGGCTCAGCCCGTAATGTGACTGCCCACTGGGTTTCGTCCGGCCTGGTTGCCGTCCATTGAGCCTCCCCGGCTTCCAGCGTCTGGAGACAGTTGAATCCGCCCTCAAAGTTGCTCGCGGCAAGCCAGTCACGCACGCTCTGAATCGCCTGCTCTTCAGTCTCCGGGCCGATGGGCCGTACCGTGGCTTCGGGGATGGGTGCAGGGTCGTCGCTTCCGCACGCGACGAAGACCACAACGGCGAAAAACGCCGCGGCCAGCAAGATCCTGCGTCTTATAGTGAATCGACTTCGCATAGTTGAAATGTTCTGAAGAATAAGTGTTCGCATGCAGCCCGGCTTGATCGCATCCAGCTATTGAGAAAGATAGCGTTACCGACCCCGTGTATCAAGCGGGGCGCCAGGAGTCGGAGCTCATGCGTCTGAAGCCCGTTTCGTGGCCGCTGCCCGGGCCTGCATCTGCCTGCGGCCACGCTGGACCAATCCTGCTCCGATGATGACAAGAACTACGCTGATCCAGAGGGCTGAGCTCAATTCTTCGCCAAGAATCAGCCAGGCGGCGATTATTGAGAACATAGGCTGCGATAGCGAGATTACGCTGACCTGGGAGGGAAAATATTTCTGGATCAGCCACAGATTTCCGATGAAGCCGAATCCGGCAATTACGACTCCCTGGTAGAAAATCGAAACGGCCAGCTTGCTGGACCAGACATATTCGTCAGATTCAAAGAATAGGCTCGCAGCGAAAAATACGATGGTGCCGAATACCGCCTGCGAGAGCAGCAGCTTGGCGGGATGGACACCCTGGACGATACGGGCGTTGTAGACCTGGCGAGCGCCGAGCAGGAACCCTGATATGGCGGAAAACAGGTCTCCTATCAGGAGCTCGCGATCGACACCGAGGCTATCGGCAAAGAGCACCAGTATGCCGGCGTAGGCGACGATGACGCCGAGGAGCTTCTGGAAATTGAGGCGATCTCCAGGCACGAAGAAGTGAGCCAGGACGGCGACCCAGATTGGGAACGTCACCGTCAAGATCGCGCTGTGCCCGGCCGTCGTTTTGGTGAGGCCAATATTCATGAACGCGATCTGAACCGAGAAGAGCACCCCGAGAGCCAGCAAAGGCACCCATTCACCACGCTTTATGCGGAGATCGGCGCGCAGATATATAGCCCAGAAAAGCACGACGACGCCGCCGGCGACGAACCGCATCCAGCCGAGCCGGAGCGCTGGAGCGTCATCGAGGCCGGACTTGATCGCGATCGGGTTGCCGCTCCACAGAATTGACAGGAACAGCGCGAACAGGCCAGCGGAGGGTGTCAGCGGCTTGTGGGCCGTCTGTCTGGGATCGTTGGGATCTCTGGAGTTTGGGGAGTCTGGCACGGCGGGGACGCTAACAATCCCCGGCGCGCCGGTCAACGGCGAGAGAAGGTCGGGGGCTCAGGCAGGGACTCAGAACCTGGGGTGGGATTCCGGCTATCAATAGCGGCCCGGCACCCGATATACGCGCTCGGCATCCAGCTCGTTGATCGTATCCAGCTCTTCATCTGTTGGCGGCGGGACAAGGACGAGATCGGACGATACCTGGAGGTCCCACGGGACTATCGATTTCACGTCCTCCACGCTAACGCCGTCGAAGAGGCCGTCCAGGTACATCTCGCAACTTCCGGTTCTTCCGCCGTCCGTGGTGTCGAACCGGAAAACACACATGGTTGTCACACAGACATTCGGTCCTTGCGGACGCAATCCAGCCGCCTCCCTGGCGCCCGGTCCTTCCAGGTAGCCGGCCGTTGTAATGAAATCGACTCTATCTCTGAAGCGCCTGCTCTCCAGCGGCAGGGTGGAGAGCATTCGGCCAGCTGAGGCGCCGCCATCGATGTTGCCTCCGGTGCCGGGGAATCTCCGGCTCCAGTTGGAGTAGGTCCCGACGAGAATAGTGTTCAGGTTTCCGAGACGGTCGATTTGCGCTGCCTGGAACATGGCGGCAGACGCCCGTCCTCGTGCTGAGCGCCTGCTATGGCATGATGACGCTTCCGGTATTGCTGATGATCT
>JADFPB010000127.1 GCA_022562515.1 Chloroflexota bacterium
CCCGGGCGATGCCTGGGAGTCGATCACACCCAGAGAGGCCGGCCTCGACGAAGTCGCCTGGGCCAGGTTCCTTGCCAACAGCAACGTCACCGGCGCGCAGTGGGAGGGTGAACAGCACGGCGATGGTGAGTGGGGCGCAGTGCTGACGCGCGGCGGTTTTTTGCTCCACGTTTGGGGCAACCCTGACTACTCGTTTCAGACAGCGTCGCTCGGCAAGGCTTTCACGTGGGCGGTATTTGGCCTTGCCACGGATGCTGGACTCGTCAAACCAGACGACCTGATTCGCGACACCTGGACAGGCATGAGCCAGCTTTCTCATGAGCACAAGTATCTCGACGCCGGTCATCACAGGACGCTCACGTGGCGGCACCTGCTCGGTTCGCAGATCACCTACGGGCACGATGGCGGCTTTCCCGTGACCAACGGTTTCTTCTGGCGGCAGCGGTCTTCGGGGCAGATGAAGTCGCAGGCAGCGAACCCGGTGCCGGAGTGGGCAGACTGGACCGGCGACCCCAACTTCGACAATTACTCACACGCGACGCCGGGCACGCAGCGAATCTACAGCTCCGGGGGCATCTGGCGACTGTCGCAGGCCCTGACGGCGCTGTGGGGCCGAGACATCAAGTCGGTCATAGACGAGGGGCTGCTATCGAAGATCGGAATACGGCCGGACGACTGGGACTGGATCCCCGGCAAGGCCGTCCATGATGACCGCAACTTCTATCCGGACATGCCCGGTTACGGGGATTTTCTCGATGTGCCATACGAGATAAACGGGCAGGTTGTACGGGGCGGCGGCGGCTGGGTGGTCATGAGCGCCGGCAACCTGGCGCGCTTCGGTCATCTGATCGCCACACATGGCATCTGGAACGACGAACGGCTGGTCAGTTCGGAATGGATTCGGGGCCATGGCGGAGGCAACAAGAGCCTCGTCAGCGGCGAATCAGACCATTACACAGCGTTCGCCAAAGTGACCACCGAAGGCATCGATCACCCGCTGCCCGGCGAGCTGTTCGCAGGACCGGTCAGGGTCAAGCCCGCATAAAGTCGGCTATCCGCTCGCCTATTGCCAGCACCGATACGTTGATGTTGGCACGCGGGCAGTCCGGCATGATCGAGGCGTCGGCGATCCGCAACGCCTCAAGCCCGTGCACCATCCCGTACTGGTCCACGACGGCCATGGGGTCGCTGGCCGGACCCATCTTGCAGGTACATGAAATGTGGTGGCCGGTGGTGACTGTGCGCCGCATCCACGCGTTCAGCGCCTCGTCATCCTGAAGATCATCCCATGACGGCTCCATGAGATCAGACACGATGTCCTTGAATGCAGGCCTGCGCCCGAAGCCCACGATTCGCCGTATGCCATCGCGCATGCGGCGCAGATCCTCCGGGTCGGCGAGGTAGTTGTAATCAAGAAAAGGCTGGGTATGGGGATCGTCCGATTCGATGTAGAGCTCTCCTGCGCTGAGTTCTCGATTGAGAACGCAGTTCATCCGCACCCCCCAGGGATCCGTCTGTTCCGCATACCGAACAGAGTCCTTCGACGTCCAGGAGATCATGTAAACGATCATGTCGTTGCGAAGATCGGAGCCTGGCGCCGTGTAACGAAGCGCGAGCTGAATCTTCGGCCCGTCCCGATCGATCCAGGAACGGTCGGCCAGGTCCCACGTAGCGAAGATCATTGGGTGATCGCGCAGATTGCGCCCAACGCCCGGCATATCGTGCAGCACATCTACCCCTGCCGCTTCGATTCGGCTCGAGGGGCCGACGCCGGAGTGCATCAAGATGTGCGGCGAGCCTATAGCGCCTGCTGACAAAACCATCTCGCCGCCGTATTCCGTCATGACATCGCCATCCCGTTCGATCTCAACGCCGACTGCCCGTTTGCCTTCGAAAACGAGTCGACGCACGAAGCTGTCGGCTGAGATTGTCAGGTTTGGCCGCTCCCGCGCCTTGATGAGATAGCTGATCGCCGTGCTGTAACGAATTCCCTCGGGATTGTTGAACGCCAGCGGCCCAACCCCCGTGGTATCGGGATTGTTGTGGTCTTCGCAATTTGGAAACCCGGCTTCCATGCACGCTTCATGGAATGCGCGCTGCGGCGGATGCCACTGATCCTCGGGCCATCTCCGGCAAGGGATGGGGCCATCCGTTCCGTGGTAGTCATCGGAGATATCCAGGTCTGTTTCGATCTTGCGGAAGTAGGGAAGAAGGTTCCGGTAGCACCATTCATCGCTTCCCTCCCAACCCCAGGAGTCATAATCCTCTGGGATACCTCTAAGAAAAATCTGGGCGTTGACGGCCGAGGAGCCCCCTGTGACCATGCCGCGCGGGACGAACATGTCCTGAAAGCTGTCAGTGGCGCGCGCTGTGTAGTCCCAATCGTGGGCCCGGAGGACGTCCATGGCGCCACGCCGTCGCGAATAGCCGTACTTGATCGGGTCGGGAATCTCCGCAAGAGTCGGATAGTCCGGTCCGGCCTCAAGCAGAAGCACTTCCCGTTCGGCGTCTTCCGAGAGCCGCGCCGCGATGATGGCGCCGGCCGAGCCAGCGCCGATTACGATCACGTCGTAGCCCGCGCTGCGGCTACTCATCCGAGATGTTTGCGTGGACCCAATTTTGCACCGCTTCCAGGATGAATAGCACGGCCGTGGCACCGGGATCCTGTACACCAATGGAGCGCTCACCCAGCCAACTGGCCCGCGAGACCCTCGACTGCATATCGATAGTGCCTTTCACGCCAGCGAGACATGCCTCGACTGCTGCGTCTGTCGCCTCGACCACGTTCTTGCCGGACTGCTGGGCCTGTTCGAACGCGTCGATCGCCGGCGCAAGCGCGTCCAGCAGAGTCTTATCGCCAACATTGGCCTTGCCGCGATCTTTCAGGCCCTGGAACGCGGCTCGGGCGATCGGCACGATGTCCGACTGCCCAACGTCGTCCCGATCTTTGACAGCCATCCCGCCCCGCATCATGGCCGTAGCGAACAGGACGCCGAATGTCGACGCAGCCGCCCGGTTGAAGGCCATTCCCGAGCGCGCCAGTTGATCGCTGACGGGCTTGCCGCGCACTTCCGGGAAGCCGGTGACCATCGCCGCGAAACCGCGCGTCACGGTGATGCCAAGATCGCCGTCCCCAATCTTTGCATCAAGATCACGGAGCGTACCCGCCTGGGGTGGGACCTCATCGGCTACCACCTGCAGGATCTCCAGTATTTCATCAGCCATTGACTTGCTCGCAGTTTCTGCCATCGCGCCGTTATGCAGGCACACAGACGGGCTTTATATGTATCCTTGTTTAGCGATTAGGATTTAGCGAAGAGGGTCAGGCAAAGGGATCAATCAACAACATGAAACACCTGAAATACGACCGCGAAGTGCTTGTCCCGCTCTCGTTTATCCTGGGTTCTGTTCTGGGAGGCGTGTTCGGCGCTTGGACAGGCGGCGGCATAGGCATCGTCGTATTTCTCGCCATCTTCTTGCCCATTGTGTACGTCACCGGCTACACGAACCTGATTGTGAAACAGGAAGACACCGGCAGCGCGCGTTAGCCCCCCACTTGCTGCAGAAGCAGTGGTGAGTGCGCGGGAGCGTCCAGCAGCTTCGTCATGTCATCGTCTAGCTTGCAGACGCTAACCGATGCGCCCGACATCTCCATGGACGTCGCGTACTCGCCGATAAACGCTTTGTGCACGCTGATCCCCCTGTCTTTGAGTATCTGGGCGGCCTTGTTGTAAAGGATGTAGAGCTCTTCGGGCGCTGTCGCTCCAAGGCCGTTGACCAGCACAGCGGCGGTATCGCCGGGCGAGAACGGCAGGTCCGGGATGATCCTATCGAGCATGTCCCCGACGATCTCATCGGCCGTCAACAGCGGTCCTCGCTTGACGCCGGGCTCGCCGTGAATGCCCATTCCCATCTCCATCTCGCCTTCCGGCACTTCGAATCCCGGCTCTCCAGCAGCCGGGATGGTGGTCCCCGAAAGCGCCACGCCCATGCTGCGGGTATTGAACGCGGCCTGCGATGCCGCCGCGTGAACCGCGTCCAGGTCGCGTCCTTCCTCGGCTGCCGCACCCGCGATCTTGAAGGGAAAGAAGATGCCGGCCACCCCGCGCCTCCGGTCCATCTCTTCATTCGGAGCGGAGGTCACGTCATCTTTGCCGAGGGCAGTCTTGACGGAGAGGCCCTCCATTTCAGCCATCTCAGCCGCCATGTCGAAATTCATCACGTCGCCGGAGTAGTTGCCGTACAGAAACAGAACGCCTTCTCCGCCGTGGGCCGCTTTTGCCACTGCCAGCATGTCTTCGGCGGAGGGCGACGAGAAGACGTTGCCCACGCAGACGCCGGTAGCCAACCCCTTGCCCACGTAGCCGGTAAAGAGCGGCAGGTGGCCTGAGCCGCCGCCGGTCGTTATGGCTACCTTGCCCTGGATGGGAGCGTCGACTCGTATGAGGCCGCGCTTTGTCCCGTCGATTCTCTTCAAATAGTTCGGAAAGGCCGCCAGTAGTCCGGCGATGGTCTCGTCTTCTACGTTGTCTGGATCGTTGATGATCTTCCGCATTGGCATTGGGTTAACTTCTTTCCGCTCTGGCTTTCCGCCTGGGATTTTTCGTGTCGGCAAGCGGGCATTGGGGCTGCGAGCTTACGTGCGCTCGCAAACACAGTCAATTCCTTTCATCCTGTCTCTTCATGCCCGGTCGCTTATGTATGAGCGCGGATGCCTGCGGGCCCGGGCATTCAGCCACCGAGGGAGGCTCCGGCAATTGAAGATTGGCCTCGGAGAAACTCGGCGGCAGAGACCGCCTTGCGTCCTTCGAGTTGAACTCTCTCCGCTTCGATCCGGCCGCTGCCGGTTCCGATGAAAAGGCTTTCGCCGGCCACCTTGACCCGGCCGGGGGCCAGTTCGGGCTCCCCGACGCCTTCCGGAACGGCGCGAGCGGCAATGATCTTCAAGTTTCTTGATCCCCAGGACGTGAAAGTCCCGGGCCATGAGTCATAAGCCCTGACCTGGCGCTCAATCTGCTCGGCCGGCTTCGTCCAGTCGATCTCGCCATCGGACCGCTTCAGAAGCCGGGTTGTCGTGGCCCGCGCCTCATCCTGAGGCGTCGCCGTGATCGACCCGCGTTCGATTCCCCCAAGGGTGTCAACCAGCAGGCCGGCGCCCAGTTCAAACAAGCGGGTAGTAAGGCGATCCCTGGTGTCGCCCTCGCGAATCGGCACCGGCGCGGACTGCGCGAGAACAGGCCCCGTGTCCATGCCCTCGTCCAGAAGCATGACGGTCACGCCGGTCTCTTCGGCTCCATCAAGTATCGCCGCCGCCACAGGACTGGCTCCTCGATACAGGGGCAGCAGGGATGGGTGGACGTTCAGAACTCCAAGCGCGGGGATCTCCAGCACCTCTGCGGGTAGCAGGCGCCCGTATGCGACCACCAGGAAGGCGTCCGCTCCGAGAGACATAAGTGCCGACTGCTCGCCTGGATGGTGCAGTGAGTCCGGCGTGGCTACCTGGAGGCCCATCTCCAGCGCGGCAGTTTTGACGGGGGTGGGCACAGGATCCCCGGACCGTCCCGCCGGGCGGTCCGGGCGTGTGTATACCGCCGCGATTTCGTGGCCCGCGGCGGCAATCGCGTGGAGTGCCGCCGTCGCGTCCAGGGGTGATCCGAAAAAGACGACGCGGCTCATGGCAGGCGTCGCGCCGGGCGCCGTGGCTGCGCGCGCGACTGAAAATCCTGGGAAACAGAGCGCGGTTTTCGCGGTTTCGAATTTCGTCGCTCAGATAGGGACGGCCGAAAATTGGGGCAAATTGGTCCGCGTTTTCCCCAGGCTCTATCTGAAATTGGGCCGTCTGGGGGCTTGATTCTTGGTGTATGACTCATGCTAAGTTTCACGTCGGGCTGAGCGAATGTCTTCCCCGCAGCGGGTGCCCCTCTGGCCGTTGCTCCAGCCCGATCATTTTTTCGGTTTTCCCGATAAACCGCATCAAGTCCACAGGTGAAGTTTCCCCTTTTTTGGAGGAGTCCGCTGGCTCAATTACACCCCCAACAACTATGGAACGCGGCGCTCGGCTATCTTGAGGTAGAGATACCGAGACCAAATTTTGAAACCTGGCTCAAGGATACGACCGCCGTGGGCTTTCAGGGGGACAAACTGGTGGTCGGCACAAAAAGTGCGTTCGCCGCAGAGATGCTGGAGAAGCGCCTTTCCTCAACCATCTCGCGCGCCGTTGAGCGCGTTGCGAAGAAGCCGACTCCGGTGAGTTTCCAGGTGATCGATGGCAACGGCGCCCTGGGAGCGGTTCCGGGAACGCTGCCCCGGGCGGGCACCACGGGCTCCATTTCAGACGACTCCTGGATCAGGTTGAACCCGAAGTTTACGTTTAAGAATTTCATCACCGGACCCTCAAATGAACTCGCGCATGCCGCCGCTACCGCCGTAGCTGAGCGGCCAGGCCGTCTTTACAACCCCCTGTATATCTGGTCTGAAACCGGCCTCGGCAAGACCCATCTGGTACAGGCGATCGCCCATGAGCTCATAGAAAGCGGACTTAACGTCATTTACGTAAGCTCCGAGCGCTTTACCAACGAGTACATCCGCGCCATCCGCGAGGGCTCGACCGAGCAGTTCAGACAGCGGTACCGAAGCACCGAAGCGCTGCTGATCGACGATATTCAGTTCATCGCCGGCAAGGAGCAAACGCAGGAGGGCTTTTTCCACACCTTCAATGAGCTGCACATGCTCGGACGCCAGGTGGTCGTCACCGGCGACGAGCCGGCGCGCAAGTCGCTCCTGGAGGAGCGGATCCAATCCCGCCTCGAGGGTGGGCTGGTCGTGGACATACAGCCACCCGATTATGAGACTCGGGTCGCGATTCTCCGAAACAAGGCCGACGCGCTTGGCGTCACGCTAAGCCACGATGTACTGGACCTGCTCGCCCGGAAGCAACTCGCCAACGTGCGAGAGCTAGAGGGCTGTCTCAACAAGATCGTCGCGTACGCCCATCTGACGAGAGCCCCTTTGACCGTCGAGACCGTCGGCACGATGCTCGTCGACATGTTTGCCGCGGGCCGCCAGCAGCCGGCCAAACCGGAGATGGTGATGGACGTTGTTGCCGAGCACTTCGGCGTTGACGTGGAGGTTCTCTGCGGGCGGCGGCGGGACAAGCACACAGCCCTGGCCCGCAGAGTGGCAATGTACCTCCTCAGGGAAGAGAGCGGCCTCTCATCCACGCGGATCGGCAACCTCCTTGGCGGTAAGGATCACTCAACCGTTCTCTACGCTCAAAAGCGTCTGGAATCGCAGGTTGAGCAGGAGCCGCTTCTCAGGCAGGATCTCGTCCATATCCGTCAAACCGTCTCCGCCCGTAAATCTGGCTGATCTCAGGTTCCCGGCTTAGCGCCAAATACAGGCCTCATACATCGTTGCATGCGCTAATAGCCGCGCCCAGACGCTGTGGATAACCCCCGTCACTGCTGTGGAGAAGGTGCCATAAGCCTATTGGAGGCTGTTGATAGCGCACTCCTCGGCAAAACTGTCCACTCCCTATTCAGATAACTTCCCCTACCCGGCCTGTTCATCTCCCTGAATATGCCTCGGTCATCCACAAACAGAGGCATACACGCGATACTGGAGATCAGAAGATATCCTCACTTTCCACGTCATTACTATTACTGAGTTTCCGTTCAATAGATCGTGTCTATAAGCCATTAGATATTCACAATGATCGATCACGCAAGAATCACCGTTAGCGCAGGAGCGGGCGGCAGGGGCACGGTAGCGTTTCGCCGGGAGAAGTTTGTGCCACGTGGTGGACCGGCTGGCGGAGACGGCGGGCGGGGCGGCAACATATACCTCGTGGCTGATAGAGGCGTGAATACGCTGAACGCATTTCGTTACAAGAGGGAGTTCAAGGCGAAATCTGGGGTCCTCGGCGGTGGTTCGAACAAAAGTGGTAAAGATGGCGGAGTGCTGGAGATTCCTGTTCCGGTGGGCACGCAGGTATACGAGGAGTACGGCGACGAAGCGCAACTGAAATTGATCGGTGACCTGACAGTCCATGCGCAAGGAATGCTGGTAGCGCAGGGTGGACGCGGCGGCAGGGGTAACGCCCGGTTCGTAACCTCTACCCTTCAAGAGCCCCTTCTGGCAGAAGCCGGCGAGGAAGGCCAGGAGCGAGTGCTCAGGCTAGAGCTAAAGCTAATCGCGGACGTCGGGTTCGTAGGTCTTCCGAACGCAGGCAAGTCCAGTCTGCTAGTAGCGTTGTCGAGAGCAAAGCCAAAGGTGGCGGACTATCCGTTCACGACGCTAGAACCCTACCTGGGCGTCGTGGAGCACCACATGCAGACGCTTGTTGCCGTCGATATACCGGGGTTGATCGAGGGAGCTCACGAGGGAATCGGTCTCGGACATGAGTTCTTGCGCCATGTGGAGCGCGCCCGCGTTCTCGTGCACCTTATTGATGGCGGAGAAGGCAATGCCGTGGCGCGGTTGCGAACGATAAACAGCGAGCTTGGCCAGTTTGATAGCCGTTTGCTTGAAAAGCCGCAGATCGTAGTCGTGAACAAGGTCGACATTCCTGAAGTTGAGCTGCTTCGGAGTGAGATCAAGCAGGAACTAATGTCCGAGGAGGGTGTGGAACGAGAGGT
>JADFPB010000005.1 GCA_022562515.1 Chloroflexota bacterium
GGAGGCGCTGAAGCGGCCGGGCCGGTTCCCGGAGTCATACGATGTCAATCCCTACGACGGCTATGACAGCGTCGACGCGTCTCCGCTCTATTTCGAGGGAGAAACCGATGGCCGGCTGCCGGCGAACGCAAGAGTGCTGACAGTGGAGAGCGGCGATGAGACCGTTGCGTATCCGTTCACATTTCTGGAAACCCGCCTGGTTTTGAACGATCGCGTTGGCGATCTCGATCTTGCGGTGTTCTTCGACCCTGAGACGCTGTCGGGATTTCAGAACGCTGGAAGTAGCGAGAGGGTTGCGGGTTCGACGACGGTGTTCGACCGGGCGGTGGCCGGCATGACGCTGACGTTTGAGGCGGCCGATGGCGGGTTCAGGGACGAGGAGACAGGATCGCTATGGAGCCTGGGCGGCGTCGCCATCTCCGGGCCGCTGACCGGGCAGCGGTTGACGCCGGTCCTGCATGCGAACCACTTCTGGTTCGCATGGGCGGTGTTCAAGCCTGAAACGGTGATCCGGGACCGGCCTGAATCGCTGTCGGCCGGGTAGGTCGGCTCAGGCGGATAAACAGCGTCACCGGGGCACTACCCCTGAACACTATTCGCCAGCCAGGGAATCGCCACGCCGAAAAGCCCCACGAACAGCACGTACTCGAATAGCACATGCAATCGAATCGGCCGCAACAGACCCAGCGCGACTGGCGCGGTGCTTACGGCGAATATCAAGATAAAGATGAAATAGGGGATGCTCGGTATCGGGTCGAACCCGGTTCCTGCGAAATCCTCCAGCACCGTCGATAGCAGGGCGAGCAGCGCGCCCGCTACACCCAGCCCCGGGACGATCGCGGCAGTGCCCAGGAAAACCACGCGGGGAAGCGCGGTCGCATCGGCGTTGCTGAACCGCCGCTCGATAGTATCCGGCATGAAGTAAACCACCGCGTACGTCATGTGGCCAACGAAAACCAGCCCCATGATGAGGCCGAGCAGCGCCCCCGAAAGCGCCACCTGCATCAGGAGTCGCCGCCAGAATTCTCGCTGCGCTCGTCCGGCCACCACGCCCTGGTGAGCGTCGCATTCCAGCCCCGGCTCTGCAGCAGCAGTTGCCACGCAACGCCAAGTTCCCGGCTATCCGCAACCGCGTACAACGTTGGCCCCGCGCCGGAAAGAATCACCTCCGCCGCGCCAACCCCGCGAAACCCTGTCCGGTACTCATCCATCCCCGGAAACGCCTCGTCTGCGACCTGGTCGAAGGCGTTGAAGAAAAACTGCGGTGGCACGTCGCCACCACCGCGTATTCGCCCCGCCAGTTTGTGGGACAGAGTCCCGCGAGTATGGTTTCCGGCCGTGAGCCGCGAAAACAACGCGCCGGTCTTGTTTTTCAGGTGCTCCGGGCGAATATGCGGCGACAGCAGCACGAACCATTCCAGGTCCGCCTTCGGCAACGGCGTTACGTCCTCGCCCCTGCCCTGTACCAGCGCCGTACCGCCCCGCAGCAGATAAGGCACGTCCGAGCCGATCGTCAACGCCAGCGACGATAGCTCGCGCGCGTCCAGGCCCGCCTTCCAGAGCCGGTTCAGGCCCTCCAATACCGCCGCCGCGTCGGCCGAGCCGCCGCCCAGCCCCCCGGCCGCGGGGATTCGCTTCCGCAGCGTGATGTGGACGCCATCGGACGTGCCAGCCACGTCCCGCAGCGCCTGAGCGGACTTCACGACGAGGTTATCGCCGCCGGCCAGCTCCGGAACGTCACAGTTCAGGCTGATGCCGTCCGACGATTCTAGTTCGATCTCGTCGTGCAGATCGATCGTCTGCAACACAGACACCAGGTTGTGATAACCGTCATGCCGTTTGCCGAGGACTTCAAGCGTGAGGTTCAGCTTCGCGTGCGCTTCCAGCTTCATTACGGCTCACCGGCTTCCAGCCACGCCTCGTACAACCCTCGCCAGTCGTCCATCGACAGGGTTGCCGGGCGCTGCGACGGATCAAGCCCGGCCTTCTCGATTATCGGCGCGTAGACGGCTGCCTTCCCCCTGAACCCGACCGCCAGAGAGTTCGGCAGCATCTTGCGCGGGGCGGCGAACCCGGCGCGCGCCAGCGTGAAAAATTTTCCGGTGGGCCCGCCGCCGATCGACGGCTCCGCACGCAGAGCGAGATGGACTACCGAAGAGTGAACCTTCGGTTGGGGCGAGAACGCCCGCGGCGGCGCGTGGCACACTATTCGCGCCTCGGCGTAGAGTTGCGTGGCTACCGATAGAAGGCCCATCTCACCCGGCTTCGCCGTCATCTCCCTGGCGACCTCACGCTGCACCATGACAACGGCCTCAGTCGGTGGCGCCTCGTTCTCGAGCAGGTTCCGGACTATCGGCGACGCCGCGTAGTACGGCAGGTTGCCGACGACCTTGTACGGACCCTCGGCCATCTCCGGAACGTCACTGGGCGACAGTGTCCGGGCGTCGGCGTTCACCACGCTGACGTGGGGCTGATCGGCAAACTTTTCCGATAGATCAGCGGCGAGCGCATCATCGTACTCGACGAGCACGAGGCGGCCGGCCGCTTCAGCAAGAAGTCCCGTAAGGGCGCCGCGCCCGGGGCCGATCTCTATGACCGTATCCTGGCCGCCTTCGAGCCGTGCTGCACCGACGATTCGCTTCACAATCGAACGGTCGCGCAGGAAATGCTGCCCCAGTGACTTGCGCGGCTTTCGCCGGCCTGATGAAGACGTCCCAGATGAAGCAGTCATAAATGTGAGCCGTGCACCCCCGTTCGTCATGGCGCCGAAGATATGCTCAATCCCGATCGCTCAGACCAGGCTGGCCTGCGGCACCCGAGGGATCTCGCATACCGCTGCTTCCTTCCGGACCTGACGGGGTTCACAAGGCCTCGCCGCGCAGGACCCGGTCCTCAACACGATCAATAAAGAGCAGGGAACTTTGACGCGCATGCCTCCGGGGGGAGTTCAACCCCGCTATAGCGGATTGCGGGTTCAGGGCGCCGCTACTTCCCCGTCTAGCACGACCACACCAATCGTATGTATGCCACAGAACGGGTGTCAACGAGCCAGGCTGCCAATCTAACGCTCAGATCGGCGCAATCCGCGCACCCGTAGAATGTCCCCGGATGTCTAATTCACTCGAAACCGCAGTAATTCCGGTAGCCGGCTTCGGCACCCGGTTCCTGCCCGTGACACGCGCCGTCCCCAAGCCCCTGCTTCCCGTCGTCGACACGCCCCTGATCCACAGGTCGGTCCAGGAAGCCGTCGAAGCCGGATTCAAGCGAATCGTGCTCGTAATGTCGCCCGGCATGGAACCGATCGCCGACTACTTCAGCCCGAAGCCGGCACTTGAGGCCGCCCTTGAGCAGAGCGGGAAAGACGATCTTCTGGCCCAACAGCACGCGATAGCCGGGATGGCCGACGTGACTGCGGTAGTCCAGCACGAAGCCAGGGGCCTCGGCCACGCTGTGCTACTGGCACGCGACGAAGTAGGCGATGCGCCATTTGCCGTCTTCCTCCCGGACGAGCTCCTCTGGGGCGAGAAATCGGCAATCCAGCAGGTGAAAGAGCTCTGGGAACGCGTTGGCGGCAACGTCTTCGGAGTGGTCGAGGTGCCGGATCAGGCTGTCCCGGCACTGGGAATCGTGGCCGGAGAGCCTGTCGATGCCAACGCATGGCGGGTGACCGGGATGGTCGAAAAGCCGCTGCTGGATGAAGCGCCGAGCAACCTGGCCATCGTAGGGCCATACATCCTGACCCCGGCCATCTTCGACTCAATCGAGGCCACCGCGCCCGGCGCAATCGGCGAAATACAGATCACAGACCCCATCGCCGCACGCATAGACGCCGAGGGTGTCCACGCCCGAATTCTTCACGGAATCCGCATAGACGCGGGCACTCCGGCGGGCCTGCTCGCGGCTAATATATTTGAGGCACGCAGGAACAGCTCGCTATACGAGCGCGCAATGCAGATTCTCGATGATGCGGAGCAGTCTCGGGAGTGAGCCGGCCGCGAAAGACTCGAACTCGCTCATCACATGAACGCAATCTCTACAGGCCCCCGGCATGAGGCCAGCCGTCTCAGATGGCTGTTCGCCCTTGCCGCGCTGACCGCGATGCTGGCGCCGCTTGCAGGCGCCGCGCTCGACCACGACTTCGCCGAGCGGCAGCCCGGCCATACGCATGTCTACTTTGGTGGCGCCGCCGCCGTTGGCGGAGACGAACACGCATACACGGCAGATCACTCCCATGACGTTCAGAGCGTAATCGCCGTTAGCTCCAACGACGTTCTGGTCAGCGCCGCGCCATCGCAGCCTCCGCTCTCAAAACTCGTCGTATCTATAGGACGAACAAGCGGCGAGCACAGTAGTCCTGGCCGGGCATGGAACCACCTGCGTCCGCCAGGCGACGATGCGGCCCCAGATACATATTCGAACGAGGTAGAGCCCGACCCGCCGCGCGCGTAACTCCAACACCAACCGATAACGGTCGTGCGAACCGGTTTTCCGATCCGCCATTCTTGGGAGTTACCGATGCACATCAAAGTCACTTTTTTACTTCTGCTCGCGCTGGGCCTCATCGCGGGCTCATCCAGCGCCGCTCTGGCGCACGAAACGCGCGAGCTGGGCGGCGTCAAGATAGAAATCGGCTTCGAGACCGAGCCGCCCCTTGAAGGCCTCCCCAATGCCATAGTTATAGTCGCCGTCAGACCGGCCGATGACTCTTCCATGGAGATGGACATGGGTGAGACAACGGACATGGGCGCCGCTTCAAAACTTCAGCTCCACGGGGAAGTATTCGGGTCGGGCACCATCGCGACGGGGGCCTCATTCAGGTATGCGGTGACGCATGAATTTGAAGGCCAGACGATTCCGTTTCACAACCACCTGAACCATGACGCGTTCGGCGAAATACAGGTGACGCCGGATGCCCCCGAAGCAGAGTCCGTGACCATCGTGATCGGCGCGAATGGGTTCTACAAGCCGCCCACCGTGACGGTCAGGCCGGACACCTTCGTGATCTTCACGAATACCGACGACTCCCCACAGACCGTCATTAGCGGCCCCCCGAGCAGCAGCCCGGACTTTGCCACCGACGCCGAGGCCGGCTTTGTACCTGTGATCGGGCTTGAAGGTGATCTCCGCATCGAGATCACCCACACGGAGTCAGGGATCACCAGAGAACTGGTTCTTCGGCCGGTATTCGGACAGCCGGGCAAGTACCTGGCGCCGCTGATACCGACCGCTACGGGCCAGTACTCGGTGCGCCTTTTCGGCACGATCGGGGAGACCGACGTCGACGAAACCTTCGTCTCAGGCCCCGGCACGTTCGATGACGTGGTGCCTGCAACATCGATTCAGTTCCCCAACCAGATACCGTCCGGACGAGAGCTCATAGGCGCGGCGCGCGGCGCGCAGGAGCAGCTCGCAGCAGCGTTCGACGCCGCCGACGACGCGGACTCCTCCGCAACCACGGCGCTGATAGTCGGCATCATCGGCCTGGCCGTCGGTTTGACCGGCCTCAGCATGGGCGGATACGCCGTTTTTGCGACGCGGCGCAGGGCCCTGTAGGGACGCCAGGAGAACGCCATGCCCAAATTTCCCAAGATCCTCAGATTGTTGAACAGGGCCGGACTCCGGCTCCGCTCCACGGCGCCTGTCCTCGCTCCCGCGCCGCTGCTCCACTCTATTGGCGGCGGCGGAAACTGGGACGAGATCATCGCCTTCGCGGTGATCATCGGGTTCCTCGTCGCGCTGGCCGGATTCGGCTACTACAGCGGCCGGCAAAAGAACAAACGGCGCGCGCGGAAGCGTCGGCGGAGGTCGGCGAAGAGGTGATGCGCCACTGGTTGACGCGGGCGTACGGGCGCAAGCCGATCAGCGCGGCCGCGACAGTTCTGCTCGCCGCGCTCTTCGCGCTCGCCGCCTACATCGGCTCTCCGCCGCTCCCGGCATCCGCTCACGCCAATGTCGAGGTCGCCAACCCGCAACCCGAGTCGGAATTAGAAGACGCGCCAGACCGCATCGTCATCCAGTTCACGGAGCCACTGGAAGCCCGCTTCAGCGAGATCACGCTCCTCGACGCCAACGGGGTCCGCGTCGACAACCAGGACAGCAAGATCGACCTGACAGACCCCACCACCCTGGCCGTCACCCTGCCGCCGCTCGAGAATGGCACGTACACCGTTTCCTGGAGCAACGTCTCGACCGTGGACGGCCACCGCGTGAACGGCGCATACGTCTTCTCCGTGGGCGAGCCGATCTCCGGCGGTGCGGTGGTTGGCGGCGAATCGACCCTCCAGTCCCAGGGCGAGCCGTTCTTCCGCTGGATAGTCCTGCTCGGCGCGCTCGCGGCAGTTGGCGGCCTGGCATTCCAGGCGCTTGTCGTCCACCCCGTTCTGTCTCGCATCAGCGGCAATCCCGCCGTGAAACAGGCGCGCGATGCGATGCTGCGGCGCGGTGACGTCGCGATCTGGGCCGGGCTGGGCCTGTTCGCCATCGGCTCCGTGCTGCATCTCGCGCAGCAGGCGGCAACGACCTTCGACGTATCGTTCTGGAACGCCATCGGCAGTGAAATGGGAACGATTGTTACGGATACCGACTGGGGAAGCGACTGGCTGCTCAGGGTTTCTCTAATAGGCGTCATGGCCGCGCTTCTGACCGTGGCAGCGCGCGTACCCAACCGCGAAATGCTGCTCGCCGGCGACATCCGCCTCGGCCAGGCTCTCCGTTATACCGCTCTCCTTCCAGGCGCAGCCGCGCTCTTAACACTGGCCCTCATCAGCCACGGCGCAGGCACGGCAGGGCTGACCGGGACTGCGCTCGCCGCCGACTTCGTACACTTGCTGGCGGCCGCTCTATGGGTCGGCGGACTGGTGCAGCTCTTCGCCGGGCTGCCAGTCCTGATCGGGGCGTCACGGGAAGGCGTTTTGCGCCGCATCCTGCAGCGCATGGTCCCCCGCTTCTCCGTTGTTGCGCTCATCAGCGCGGCGACCCTGATCCTCACCGGCGCGTTCAGCGCCTGGGCGCAGCTAAGCGCATGGGAGGCGTTCACTACCGCATACGGATACGCCCTCATCGCCAAGCTGCTCGTTCTCATCCCGCTCCTGGCGGCGGCGGCGTTCAACCTGCTCTGGCTGCGGCCGAAGATCCAGACGGCGACCGGCCGGGCTGCAAGGCTCATGCGGCGCTTCGTCGCACTCGAGATCGCCTCCCTCGTTCTCGTCCTGCTGGCCGTCGGATACCTGACCGCGCTCGAGCCCGGCCGGCAGGTAGCCTCACGCGAAGCCGCTGCCAGAGGGCCGAGCTTCACTGAAATAGCCGAGGGCGCAACGATCGATACCCGCTTCGAGCACTCACGCGTCGGGCCGAACAACATCACGATCACCATCACGGACAGGCGCGGCAACCGCATCGAGAACGCCAACAACGTGGAAGTGATAATCGTCGGGCTGAGCGCTGGACTCCCGAGCGATCTCGCCCGCGCCGTGGACCAGGGCAACGGCGAGTGGCTGATCGAGGACTACCGGCTCAGCGTGGCCGGCGAGTGGCAGATCGAGACGGTTGTCCGCAGGCCGGGCAGCTTCGACGCCCGCACCGCGTTCCGCTTCGACATCGGCGGCGTCGGAGACGGGGGAAGCTCCCTCTTCGCCCCCAACCCGGACACCGCGGGCCTGCTGTTTGGCGGCGCGGTAGCCGCCATCGGCCTCATGATCCTCTTCGCAAGCGTTCCGCTCGGCGCCGTTTACACGCGCTCCGGCATATCCATCGCCGCGCCCGGCCTGGCGGCGGCCGTGGTGGGGCTGGTGATCATCGGAAACGCGGTTGCCACGACGAGCGCCGATACCTCCGGCCTCCGCAACCCCTTCCCGCCAACAGCTGAATCCGTGGATATCGGACGCGATGGATACGTGCAGACCTGCTCTGCCTGCCACGGCGAAGAGGGCCTCGGCGATGGCCCGGCAGCGCCCAGGCTCACTGCCGATCTCACCATCCACGTGCCGCTCCACAGAGATGGCGATCTCTTCACCTTCATGAGAGACGGCATATCCGGCACCCCCATGAAATCGCTCAGCAACGTCCTCACCGAAGACCAGATGTGGCACATAGTCAACTACGTTCGGACGCTGGCGCGGCCGGGGGGATGATCCCATCGTCGTCACCCAAACCGGGCGTTAGCCCGCCATCCTGAGATTCTCCTGAGCCTGTCGAAGGGCAGGTCGAAGCGTGGGGGCGAGTGGCGCCTCACGGGACTGGCGGGGCAAGCCGCCGCGCCTATCAAAAGTTACAGGAATTCCCCTCCCACCTGAGGCAACTCATCCACGAATCCGGCCCCCAACGCACCAAATCCTCATGTGGGTACAGGGGACACCCTGCTCACTTATCCAGCGACAGGATCGCCATGAAGGCTTCCTGCGGAACCTCTACCGACCCGACTTTCTTCATCCGCTTCTTGCCTGCGGCCTGCTTTGATAGAAGCTTCCGCTTGCGGGTCACATCGCCGCCGTAGCACTTCGCCAGAACGTTCTTGCGAAGCGCCTTCACCGTCACCCTGGAGATCACCTTGGAGCCGATCGCGGCCTGTATAGGCACCTCGAACTGCTGCCGGGGGATCAGTTCCTTCAGCCTCTTCACCAGGCTTCTGCCCTGGTTGAACGCGTTATCGCGGTGGACGATCAGCGAAAGCGCATCCACGGGTACCTCGTTCACCAGCACATCCAGCTTCACAAGATCGGCAGCCCGGTACTCGTCGTGCGAATAGTCCATCGAGGCATAACCCTGGGTCTGGGATTTCAGGGCGTCGTGGAAGTCGATGAGGATCTCGGAGAGCGGAATCCGGTAGTCCAGCAACACCCTTGCGTCGCCCGTGTCCTGCGCCGACTCGCCCTGCAGATACTCCATCCGGTCGAACTCGCCGCGGCGGCCTGTGACCAGCTCCATGATCGAGCCGATATAGCGGTCGGGAGCGATGATGTTCAACTTCACCCACGGCTCCTCGATCGCCTCGATCTCGCCCAGGTTTGGCAGTTCGGACGGGTTATTGATCTCCCTATCTTCCGAATGCTGCATCCGCACGTTGTAGCGCACGCTGGGCGCCGTCGCTATAAGGCTCAGGTCGTACTCGCGCTCCAGCCGCTCCTGGACGATGTCCATGTGCAGCAGGCCAAGAAAGCCGCACCGGAATCCGAAGCCGAGGGCGGCCGAAGTCTCAGGCTCATATACCAGCGATGCATCGTTAAGCTGGAGCTTGGCGAGCGCGTCCCGGAGTTCCGGATAATCGTCGCCTTCCACCGGGAAGAAGCCGGTATAGACCATCGGCATGATCGGCTCGTAAGCAGCCAGGGGTTTCGCCGCGGGGGCTGCGTCCAGCGTAATCGTGTCCCCAACGCGGCAATCGCGCACGTTCTTCAACCCGGTGGCAACGTAACCGACCTCGCCTACAGTCAGCGACTCGACACTGCGCGGCTCCGGAGAGAAGTAGCCAACCTCCAGAATATCCGCCGTCTTTCCGGACGACATCAGCCGGATCCGGTCGCTCTTCTTCACCGACCCGGCGGCCACGCGAACGTAGGCGATGACGCCCTTGTAAGCATCGTATTTCGAGTCGAATATCAGTGCGCTCAAAGCGTCATCGCCGCGGGCCTGTGGCGGTTCGGTCAGGAACGCGATCGCTTCAAGAATCCCGTCGACGCCGTCGCCGGTCTTGGCGGAAGCACGGATGATCTCGCTGTCGGCAAACCCGAACGTCCGGGTCAGCTCCGCCGCCACCCGGTCCGGCTCCGCCAGCGGCAGGTCAATCTTGTTGACGATGGGAATGATCGCCAGATCGAGCGCCATGGCGAGGCGAACGTTGGCCAGCGTCTGCGCCTGAATGCCCTGCGTGGCATCGACAACCAGCAACGCGGCCTCGCACGCGGCCAGGCTCCGTGACACCTCGTACGAAAAGTCCACGTGGCCGGGGGTGTCGATCAGGTTGAACTGATACTCGATGCCGTCGCTTGCGGTATATGCGAGCCGCACCGCCTGGGCTTTGATCGTGATGCCGCGCTCACGCTCCAGGTCCATGCTGTCCAGGATTTGCTCCGTGAGATCCCGATCAGAAACAGTGCCGGTGGCCTGCATAAGGCGGTCGGCGAGCGTCGACTTTCCGTGGTCTATATGGGCGATGATGCAAAAGTTGCGAATTCGGGATGAATCCATAGCCTTCAATCGTACACCGCAGGCGACGCCGCAGTCGCACCGGGAACAGGCGGCATGGATGCCCGATTCAGCGCGTGCCCGACGAACAGCCACACACTGGTCGGACGAGCTCGGAACCGTTTGCGACTGGATGGGTCAGAATCGCCGGCCAGCTATCCCACCCGAGCCGGAAATCCGGAAAAGAGCCCTTGCAGACGCTCTATTGACGACCGGCCTTGCGTTCAGAGCCACAAGCAGCAGCCCGACGAGCACCAGGTCATTGAAGTACGTCAGCGGCAGTGCCCGGTGACCCAGCAGCACCAGCGCGAGACCGGCCGCCAGGACAGGCTCATCGCGCCTGATAGCACTCAGAGACATAGCTGCAATGACCCAGAGGGCTAACACGTAAACCGGGTATGGCAGAGACAGCGATAATCCAAAGGCCCACGTTGCGATCAGAGGAACCGAATCAGCGCGACCGAGCAACATTCCCAGCGCCATCATGGCAATCAGTCCTGCCAGGACGGCGGAACGCCGGTCAAGGTATCCTCGAAGGGACATGCCGAGCGCGAGGATTCCACCGACGGCGAGCCATTCCCCGTAGCCGTAGAAGCCTGCGGACCATGCTCCCGTTCCGTTGGCGAGGCCGTATCCCTTGTAAGCGTAAAGCGATATGTAGGATGCGCCGGTGGCGGCGACGAAGACCATCGCCGGCCAACCTATTGACCTGCGCGCAGCCACTGCCGCGATTGCCAGCACCACCCCCGTTGAGGCGGCGAAATACGCGAACGATAACGCCTGTCCGCTCAGGCCAACCATCAGCAGCGCTCCGATCATGGCGACGGCTGCCGTTGCCGCGCCAAGCGCGCCATAGGCCAACCCGCCGCGCTGCCTCCAGAGATTAACCGCGGTAAGCGCCAGCACCAGCAGGGCAACCGGCGCCGCGAAGTTGAACAGGACGTTGCCCAGAAACACCAGTGACGTATACCCGGTGGTCATCAGCCACGGAGTTTCCTCGTCGATAAAATAGACGCCGCCGCGAGCGAAGATCCTGAACAGGAGCGTCTCAATCAGAACCGAAAGCGCGAGCAACCGCACCAGCAACGGGACCGCCTTTACGGCGTCACTCATGCTGGCGGAGGCTCCGAGGCTGCGGTAATCCGCGTGCCCTCTGCGGAGATGAAGTCCTGGAGTGCGGTTGCGGCTGCGCTGAACACTCCGCCCTCGAGCGCCATCTTAACGAGAATCTGGCACATCATCGGCACCCAGCCGACGATGTGGGATTCCAGGAACTCGCTGACGGCTCCATCGGTGATCTCCGCCCGCTCGGCCCAGCCGCGCTCCTGCGCGTATGCCTGCTTAAGGAGCAGCATGCGGACAAACTCAAGCTGCGCACCGATGAAATCGGGACGCTCGCCCGCACCGTAAGCCATCTCAAAGCCAAACGCTTTATAGAAGCCCGCGACATCGGCCAGCCGTTCTGTCATGCTGAAGCTGAGCCGCTCGTAATCGTTCTCGTTAGTGCGGCATAGCCCTGCCCCCGTGAACAGGCGGCTGTACTCGTTCCGGTATCCGCTATAGTCGATACCGCCGACCACAGACCGGAACGCCTCCAGCGAGCGTCGTCCTTTTGCGTCCAGACAGATGCCATCCAGAGTCGCCACGCGCCCTTTCAGAAGCTCGAACACCTCCTCATCCGGGTATCGGAAGAGAAGCGAAAACGCCTCGTAAAGAGCGCTCCGCTCCATCAGGGAGTCAGTCAGACTCACACCGGTCATCTACTCGCCTCCCACTGACGAACTGTTTCTTCTGCGGCCCATCGCGACGTATACGCCTGGAACAATTACCGCCACGGCGCCCAGCGCGATCAACGCGCCGATCACGGCCCAGATGATCTCGCCATCGTCGTCGACCCTTATCGCGGGCGCTGCGCCAACTGCACCGCCGCCAACAGGCGCCGCGCGGCCTTCGGGCGGGGTAGCGCCGTCCGCTGCCACAGGAAGTTCCTCGACGCCGACGTTGATCCACGCCGACACCGACTTCTTGCCGTTCACGTCCCGTTCTTCACCATTCCAGACCGCGAGAGCGACCGGCGTCTCAATGCCCGGCTCGAACTGCGCATCCTGTGGATCTGCCGTGATCAGGGGGCGGGCGATCACCACGCTCCACTTGCTGCCGTCCCATTCGCCCCATCCCGTCACGTCCACGCTCTCCTGCGATTCCAGCGTCCCATAGCCGGTCGCGATCAGATCTTCTACGGGCGATGGATAGACCGAAGCGGATAGTGGGTTTCCCGCCGCGCGCGCTGTAGTAAACAGAGGGTCTGATGCCTGGTTATAGATATTTGCAAACGCGTTGGGGAAGATGTCAGAAATACTCAGAGGGCCATCTTCGATACGGCGTTGGAAATCGGCGCGCCAGTGGAGGATGTTGACCTCCGAGCCGATGAACCCCATGCAGACAAAGGGCTCCCCTCCGTGGACCGGGAACTGAAGCGCTACCGAATCACGGTAGTCGGCAGACCCTCCTCCGATGTCCTTCGAATCGTCATCCCACTCCATCCGGAAGGCAATCCAGCCGCCGTTGTGCAGAGATTTCGTCCTTATCGTGTCGATCGAGGTGTTGATGTTGAATGGAGCGGTGATGTTCTGGCCGCTCAACGGGACTTCCACCTCCGGCGCGCTGTCCCAGAGAGAACTCGACGGGTCGCCGATAGGCAACTCGGAATCGACATAGACCGATGTCAGGTCGATCTGAGCGGCGCTGACAAGCGAGCCGCGCCCAATGGTCACCAGCAACGCGACTGCGAATAATGCCAGCACCAGTCCGTAGACGGTGGTTCTGCCTCGCTCCCAGGTCCGCCAGCTCAGAAGATGATTCCGCATTTAGTTTCTACCTCAAGATGCCGGGTCGTTACGGCTCATTAATCCGTTGAACGTCAAACCTGGTGTCGAACTCTTGTCGGATGAAGACCGGCTCGTCGAACGGCATCCGGGCAATCTCCTGCCCCTTTTCGTCCCAGCCAACCGCTTCGTCGCCTTTTACCTCGAACTTCGCGATGATCTGCTGCTGCGTGCCGAACAGCCGCAGCAGCCCGAACAGCGTGTCATCCGGGTGTGTATAGGTCTCGATCGCATCTTCCACACCCGGTCCGAAAAGCTGCTTCAGGAATGACCGCGGCGCCCAGCGCGGAGGAATGTAGTAAAGGTTCGGCTCAGTGCCGAACTGCGGGTAAAGCGGCAGCGCCACCTTCGCCACGTGGACCAGGTAGTCGAGCGGATTGGATGGATCCGCCTTGTCGGGCGGACTTATCCAGCCCTGCATCCGGATCTTGCCGACGCAGGCCACAACACAACGCGGGGCTAGGCCCTGCTCAATCCTGGGGTAGCAGCCTATGCACTTCTCCGTGATCGATGTATTCGGCCGGTACATCGCCTTCTTGTACGGGCAGCCCTCTACGCACTTCCGATAGCCCCGGCAGCGCTCCTGGTCAACCAGGACGACTCCGTCTTCCGGCCGCTTGTAGATCGCCTGCCGCGGGCAACTGGCAAGACAGCCCGGATAGGTGCAGTGGTTGCAGGTTCGCTGCAGGTAGAACATCCACGGATTGTGCTCCGGCAGCTCCGTCCCCTTGTCCAGCGTTCCCGCCGGGGTGTCCTCATACATGTTCGGATACGCCCAGTCATCATCGGAAGGCATGTGGCCGAGCACCTTCTCGCCCGTCGGCGCCTGCTCGAATATCGTCTTCCCGTCGAAGGTGTCGCCGTTCCACTTACCCGGGCCGAGCAAGTTCAGCAGCTTTATGTCCCAGTGCCGCGGGTAGCCCCCGTACGGCTTCGTCTCAACGTTGTTCCACCACATCTGCTCCTGGCCTTCACTGAAGGTCCAGGTGTTTTTGCAGGCCATGGTGCACGTCTGGCAGCCGATACACCGGTTGATGTTCAACGCGATCGCGAACTGCTTTTCGGGCCGGGCCTCCTCGAACGGATAGTCCATCTCCCGATTTAGCTGCCAGTTGAAAACTTTCGGCATTCGGTATCGGTCTCCCTGGCTAATGCCCGGAACTGCGACGTGGATACACGCCGGTCCGCGCAAGCCGTTCTCTGCAATCCGCTATCAACTCGTTTACGAACTCTTCGCCATGCCGCTTATAGACGGGGTAGAGCCCCATGTAGAACGGCTTGCGGAACATCTGCAAAAGCATGAAGTCCGTGTAACCCATCGTTATGTACTCTTCGATAAAGCAGCGGACCGCCTCGATGAAGCCCTGCTCCGGGTCATCGAAAGGCACCCGCATCGCCACCGGATCGAACGGGTCGTCCAACTCCACTGGCTTCTCGGCCGGAGTTGCCACTGGATGGCCGTTAAGCCATCCAATCGGGGCCCCTGGGCCTGGCCTGTCAGGAGCCAATGAACCCTCCTGCCAGGAACCTTTTCATGTCCTCGTTCTCGTTTCCCGGAGTGAATCCGCTTGTTGCCGGCGCCCATGTCCCGACGCCACCCCGGCCGCCCGGCTCGGCGAGGGTGATCTTCACCATCACTTCCTTTGGCGCGCCCGTTGGCGTGTGCGTGTCAACGGTGTAGCCCTTCAGGATCTTGCCGGTGAAAAAGTCCTTGTGAGCCAGAGACTCTGTCATCTGCAAGGGCTGCAGCCACGATCGGACGGTGCTTTGCTGCGACCCGTGCCGGAACGTCGCGATGTACCCCGTGTCCGTTACGGCTGACCCGTCTGCGTTCTCCTTCTGTGCCTTCACCGAGCGGTGCGTAGCAGCATTCCCGCCGTGAATGATCATCGTCATGCCGCGTGGAAGCGACGGGTTGTAATGAGTTCGGAGCATCAGGCGCGTAATCTCGACCATCTCCGGATGATTCTGATGGCCTTCGAACGGACGGTCATCCGGGTTCGCGTCCACCCATACGTAGTCACCGTCATTGACGCCCAGCTCTTTGGCATCATCCGGATTTATATCTATCTCTTCTTCCGCCACCCACGGAGAGCGAGTGTCTCTCCGGTACGGATCACCGAAGTTGCTCGACCAGATCGCGTTCCAGTCGCTTGTGCTCCACGAAGAGTGCGTCCGGTGGCGGGGCTTCGGGGTGGACAGCGTGAATTTCAGGCCCTTGGCGAGCAATGGGTTGGTCGTTGCGAGCATCTCGGACGTCGTGGACACTCGGTTGAACAGCGTCTTGGCGTCCGACGTGTCCTCCGGCGGAATGCCGTAGTCCTTCGGATTGACGGCGGCCATGTCCGGCGGCGCCACGATCACCCTGGGCTGATATGGCGTCGCCTCAATGGGCTCCCGGTGAACAATCAGGTTCTCGCCCTGGCTGATCCACTCGTCCTCTTCCCGGTACAACTCCAACCGGCCGGTACGGGTAAAGAATGGCCTGCTCTCCTGGATCTGTTCCCAGCCGGGAATCCGCGGGTACGTCCTGAACAGTGTCAGGAAACCCTTATCGGCTGCGATCATCTCCCGCGCGTTATATCCCCGCAGGGTCGAGCTCGCATCGATGATCCGCTGGAGATACACCTCAACGTTGTCTTCTTCGACGAACTGCCAGTGCCGGGCGAATCTCTCATCCCCCGTCCTGTCGCCCAGCGCCTTCGCCACCGCCGCGAACACCTCGATGTCCTGGCGGGTGTCATGCAGGCGCTTGATGCCGCCGCGCGGGAACATCTGCACGAACGGGTTTGTACATGAGGCCGTCATGTCCGGGCGTGAGAATTCAACCCAGGAATCGACCGGGAACACCACGTCCGCGTACTCGCAGTTCATGTTCCATTCGTAATCCTGCGCTATCCAGAGCTCCTGCTTGGGCAACACGTTCATGATCTGGTTGTAGTGCCACTTTGCCACGCCAAGCAGGTTCGCGTTCACCGCCCACACGACTTTGGTCGGGCTGGGCATATGGCTCTCGCCCGTTAGCACTACCCGGCCGTCGGACGGCGTTTCAATAATTAGCGGCTTATCACCGTGGTCCCAGAAGTGGACAGACTCGAACTTGATCGTGTTGCGCTTCTTGATATCGCGCCCATCAACATCTGGATCCATCGTCTGGTCAAAGGGATCCTCTGAGATGTAGGAAGGCAGCCCGTTGAAAACCGGCGCCTTGTAGTTCCCTGCATAGCTGCCCACGTTGCCGCCCAGCTTCCCGACATTGCCGGTCAGCGTGGCCACCAGATACTGGGAGCGGTTGATCAGGTCGTTGTGGAAGTACATGTTCGAGCCCATGCCGGTGAGAAAACCGACAGACTTGGCCGCAACGATGTCGTCCGTGAGACGCCGGATGGTCGCCTGGGGTATGCCCGTTATCAGTTCGGTGTTTTCGAGGGTGTACTCCTCGGTCAGCTCCAGATAAAGATTGAAAACCGTCCGGGCCTGAACCGGGCCGTCTTTGGTCTGGACCTCTCCGGACCAGTCCATCTCTATGTCGGACAGGCTAAGGCCATTGTTGGCAAGTCCCGTCTCGAAATTCTCTCCAACGCCGGTCCTTGAGGCTGCGATAGGGTTGCCGGCCTTCGTCATCAGGACCGGACTGGTCTTCAGCTCCTGCGGGACCGTCTGGACAGGCGCGCCTTTCTCGTCAAGCCAGGTCTCGCCGGGGTCGATCAACGGGGCTGACGGCACATCCTCCGCTCGCAACACTTTGTGGGTGTCGGTCCTGACCAGCGTCGGAAAGTCGGTGAACTTCTTGACGAAATCGTCTTTGTAAGTCCCTTCCCGCATGATCAGTCCGGCCGTTCCAAGGTTGAGGGCCGTGTCCGTGCCCTGCCGAATCTGGATCCAGTAGTTGGACTTGGGCGCCGATGCGCTGTATTCAGGCGAGATTACGACGATCTTGCCGTCGCGTTCGATCAGAGACTGCCACCAGATCGGGTCTGCCATCTTGTTGGATACCAGGTTCAGCCCGGTCATCACGATCAGGTCTGAGTTCCAGAAGTCGTTGAACTCCTGGTCGAAGGTCTGCACTCCGTGGACCATCGGGTGGCCGGGCGGCAGGTCCGTATGCCATGCGTAGTTGTCAAAACAACGCGAGCCCATCGACTTATCCGGCCCCTTGCCGCGGATATGGTCGTCCAGCAGCGCAAGCATGTTTCCGAACCGGTAGGCCGCGACCAGCCGTGTCGCGCCCAGGAATGCCATGCCGCCGCGCATTTTGATCGTTCGGATCCCCGCGTAGTCCCCGTCTGGATCCTTCAGAGTGTCGAGCATCTCTTCTGGATAGCCCTGGTCCCGCAGCCACTGCGCGCCCTGCTCCCCGCTATAGCTGGTGGCGATGTTCTCTATCCCCTCAGCAACCAGAGCGGTCAGCTCATCCCAGCCCATCTGGACCCAATCGTCCTCGCCGCGCTTGAAATACTTCCTGTCCGCCGTGCCGTCGTCCCTTCGGGGAAATCCGTCTTCCACCCACTGCTTCCATCCGGCCCGCACCACCGGGTGCTTGATGCGAGACGGGCTGTATACCCGGCGTGAGTACGCCAGTCCCTTAAGGCAGCCGCGTGGATTCCAGTTCGCGGTCGCGTGATTGCCGTCGAGGTCTTCGTAGGTGGCGATGTCGTATGGCTGCTCAATCCGCGTAATCACGCCGTTCCGAACCGTCGCAGTCAACCGGCAGTTGTGTGTGTCGTTTGGAGCGCAGACGAAGCTGAACGACCTGTCGATCCGGTGCTGGTCTCGGTAGATCGTCTCCCAATCGCGATTCGGATAAAATGCCAGCGGATTATCAATTGCCGTCGATGGCGCGAGGAAGCCATATTGCTCCGCCATAATTGCAGCGCCAATAGCAGCTGCGGACGCACCGCTAAGCTTCAGGAAATTACGTCGAGAGAGTTCTCTGGCCATTGGGGTCTCCGGCAGGCTTTGGGCGCGTTCAAGTTCGAAGAATGAACCTGGAACTGAGTCTGTGATAGTTTTCACAGGCTCCCGCATGGATTTTCACTGGTCCCGACTCATCTGGCGTGAGAATTTCGTGAGATCTCACCTGGGCGAGCGGCCATGGCCACGCGGTGCTAGCATCAGAACGCAGTGTCAGAACCCCGGAAACGATCACGACAGGAGGCCAGAAACGCCAGAATCGAACGCGTTTGAAATGCCAGAATCCGTGAGCGCCGAGGCACCCGTTCCGATTCGCATCACAGTCGATAACGACTACCCGCCGGGCGCCTGGGAACGCGTCGTGGAGGCGCTCGCCGTCAAGCTCGACGTTCGTCTCTCCACCGGCGTGCCGCACACCTTCACGAATTCTGGCGATTCTCCCTGTATCGTCGTCGCATCCGGCGCTCGCTCCATCCTTGAAGCCTGCTCAAAAGCTGCAGCTTCACCAGAAACGACGCGTGGGCTGGTGCTGATTTCCGGACTGCCCGCAGCGGGCACGGCGCGGCCCGCGGTCCCAATGCTACTGGTACGCGGCAGGCAGAGTGCCCGCGTCACGCACGAGGCTGGAGTTTCCGCCTTTGAAAATCTCCCACTGGGCCGAATCGTGGAGCTCGAGGGGTGTGGCGACGAACCTCACGCCGAACAGCCGGATGCGCTCGCGTCAACGATCATCTGGTTCGCCGAAAACCTGCCCGAAACCCGTCGGGACTGAATCTCACCGCTCTATCAAATACCCGCCCGATAATCGGGAATACGCGACGGATATATGGCGAATATCCCGCCGGCGCGATGCATCCCAGGCACGGGGCGGCATCGTATTTTCTCCTGGCGCCCAACATCCCGGCAGGCCTTCGACAAACCTTCAGAAATCCTGCGCGCCCGCCCACCTGCGAGGGCATCTAAGAGAAGGAATCAACAGGGGGCTGGTCCCCGCCACTGACCATCTAACGTATCGATTCCAGCGTTAAACCAACGGCAAAACCATCCACTCAACACACCCCACACTTTTCTGGAGGTCCACCGTGACCGGAATACTCGACGCCATGGCGCCAAAAGGATCGTTCAGCCGGCTGTTCAGACGCCGGCGATCACTCCTATTCTTGACGGGCCTGATCGCGGTCGCAGCAATTGCGTGCGGCGGATCTGATGACTCTACGCCCGCCGCATCCGCTTCGACCAACTCGCCGCCATCCGGGGTCGTATCAAGCAACGCCAGCGGTACAGGCTCGGTATCCCTGCAGGAAATATCAGACAACCTGCCGTTCGACTTCGAAATCGAGGTCTACCAGAGAGAAGACATCGTGGGCGGCCACAACCTGATGTTTTCGGAGATCCTGGCCCAGGGCAAGCCGGTAGTACTCAACGCATGGGCGGGCCTGTGCCCACCCTGCCGCGCAGAGATGCCGGAACTGCAGGCGGTCTTCGAGGAGTTCCAGGACCACATGATCCTGTTCGGCCTCGATCTCGGACCGTTCACCGGGCTGGGCAACAGGGAAGACGCCATTTCGCTAATCGAAGAGATCGGCGTCACCTACCCCGCCGGCAACACCACGCAGGCACAGGTAGTGCCCAAGTACAAGATCCTGGGCATGCCGTCCACGTTCTTCATCAAGCCCAACGGCGAAATTCTCCGAAACTGGACCGGCGCCATCAACGCAAGCAAGCTCCGGGAGCTTGTAACAGAATTGATCGCGGCTTCGTAACAGACGCAGACCAGGCAACACCAAGTTTCCGAATTACAGGCAAACGCCCGCCATCCCGGCGGGCGTTTCGCGAGCCGAATCCTCACGGCGTCCGTACTACCCCGGGAACCACCACGGCGTAAGATTACCGAGGCCCCGGACCCACGACTATCGAGACCGGCAACGACCCGGGCAGTGCCGGCGGGATGGCTGTACGGGAATACGATCGCCACAGGGACATCTAATGACGTCATCCGAACAAGACCCCGCTATCGCCACGGCCACCGCTTCGGAAGGCAGCGCCTCCGGCCGCAGAAAGTGGTTCATACTGGTCGGCGCGTTCGGCCCGCTCGCGCTGGTTGCGGCGCTGCTCGTATGGGGCACGATTCAGGGCGGCGGCAGGCCCGGCGGCATCTTCGTGAACAAAACCCCTAGCGATGTTTCCATCAACCGCTCGCAGGCGCCTGATTTCGTCCTCACGACATTTAACGGCGATAGCGTGACGCTCTCAGAACACCTCGGCAAAGTCGTGTTCATCGACTTCTGGGCATCGTGGTGCGCACCGTGCAGACAGGAAGCGCCGGTGCTGAAGGCGGTATCGGACGCCATGGTGGGAGAAGACGTAGCGTTCATTGGCATCGACGTGTGGGACCGGCCCGGCGAGGGCCGCACCTTCGCCCGCAGATCGGGCTGGAACTATCCATCAGGCATCGACCAGAACGGCGCCATCACCATCGAATACGGCGTCAAGGGCCTCCCAGAAAAGTTTTTCGTCGATCAGAACGGCAATCTGGTAAAGAAATTCATCGGCCCGATCACCGTCGATAGGCTGACGTCGATCATCAATGAGATGCTGGCGAATCCGCCAGCAGAGCCGGCCGCGCTGCGGCGCAATTAGCCGCCGGGAATTCTTCCCGCTTGCCGCACGGCGGATCGCGTCGTAACGTTCCCTCCGTTCACCGAAACCCCCGTTCCTGAACAAACGCGGGAATCATCCGGGCGTGAATTTCAGGGGTCCATAAATGCCAGACGCCGCCGCGCAGTCGAGATCCACGGTCCAGTTCAACGTGTCCGTGCCAATGCGCGATGGCGCCACCCTACCGGCCGACGTCTATCTGCCGGACATCCCCGGCCCCCATCCAACGCTCCTGACCCGCACGCCATACGACAAGTCCGGCCTCACCGGCCCGCGCTTCTCCGGTCTGGACGCGCTCACTGCTACCCAGCACGGCTTTGCCGTCGTGGTGCAAGACGTTCGCGGCAGGCACAACGCGAACGGCGAATTCATCACCTTCAAGCACGAATCCAGCGACGGCTACGACGCTATCGAATGGGCCGCGAAGCAGAACTGGTCAAATGGCAGGATCGGCACCTACGGCGCCTCGTACCTCGGCGCCACCCAGTGGCTCGCGGCGAAGGCATCCCCGCCGCACCTTGCCGCCCTGGCACCCCGCGTGACCGCGTCCGACTACCACGAGGGCTGGACCTACCAGGGCGGCGCGTTCAGCCTGGGCTTCAACATCTCGTGGTCGCTGGCCGCGCTCACTGCCCGCAACCACCGGCAGCTCACGCGCTCGCTCGATCTGCCCCCCGAGCGTTTCGCGACGATGCGGGACGCGGTAGATGACACGGATAAAGCCTTCGCTCACCTGCCGCTCACCGACAACCCGTGGCTTCCGAAAGAACTCGCTCCGTATTACTACGAATGGCTCCAGCATCCCGCGCTGGACGACTACTGGCAGCAGTACCGAATCGAAAACTCTTACGCAAACATCACCGCTCCGGCGCTCAACATCGGCGGCTGGTTCGATATCTTCCTGCTCGGCACGATTCGTAATTTCATGGGCCTGCGAAACGAAGGCGGCAGCAAGGCCGCGCGCTCAGGGAGCCGGCTGCTGATCGGCCCGTGGAGCCACACCACGCTGGGCCAGAACCAGACAGGCGCCACCGACTACGGGATGATCGCCTCGCAACTCGGTCTGGACCTTGACGAGCTGACTTTCAACTGGTTCGACCGCTGGCTGAAAGACCCTGTTTCAGGCAATGGCAACTCTGGCGACGGCGGCGCGCCGATAACGATCTTCGTCATGGGCGAAAACGTCTGGCGCGATGAGAACGAATGGCCCCTCTCCCGCGCTACCCACACTCGCTTCTACCTGCACAGCGATGGCCGCGCCAACAGCCGCAACGGCGATGGCGTCCTCTCCACCGAACCGCCCGCCGGAGAGCAGCCGGACCAGTTCACGTACGACCCCATGGACCCGGTGCCGACAAAGGGCGGACCGCTCTGCTGCAGTCCCACGTTCATGCCGTCAGGCCCCCAGGACCACTCCACAAAAGAGGAGCGCCCGGACGTGCTCGTCTACTCAACACCGCCGCTCGAGCGCGACGTGGAGGTGACAGGCCCGGTCAGGCTGGTGCTGCGCGCCGCCAGCTCGGCCGTCGATACAGACTTCACCGCGATGCTTCTCGACGTCGGACCGTGCGGCTGCGCCCTGAACCTGTGCGACGGCATACTGCGCGGCCGGTACCGCAACGGCCCCGCAGCCGAAGAGCTCTTAGCCCCGGGGGAGCCGGCCCTGTTCGAGATCGACCTGGTCGCCACCAGCAACGTCTTTAAGAAAGGCCACTCGATCAGGCTCGAGATCTCGTCGAGCAACTTCCCCCGCTTCGACAGGAACCTCAACACGGGCGGGGGTTTCGAGAGCGACGAAGTGGTCGTGGCTACGAACACCGTATTCCATTCGTCCGAGATGCCCAGCTACCTGGAACTTGACATAATCCCCCGCTAGCAACCCAAAAACGATGAACGCCCAGGCGCAACACCCCCGGCAACACATATCCATCCTGGTAAGCGCGAAGGATGTCAGCAAGGCCGTGGAGCGGGTCGCCAGGGAGATTGCCCCTGAGATTGCCGGGGACGCCGATGTAACCGGCACTCAGATGGTGACGATCATGCTGGGCGGCCTATGGTTCAGCACCGCCTTGCAGCGATCTCCCCTACTCGACGGTCACATTGCCCGGGAACACCGGGTAAGGGCGCAGCGAACAATGAGGGACGGGAAGCTGGGCCCGGTACGGATCGCGCCGGAATTCGAAGAGAGGGTTCTTCCCGAACTCGCCAACGCACCCGTCCTGCTGGTTGACGACATCCTGGATGAGGGCAAGACATTGCAGGCTCTGGCGGGACTGATCGCTCCGGTCGCGAGCAGCCTGCAAACCGCCGTGCTGATCCGGCGAACGCGGCCCGAAGGCCACGCCATCGAGCCGGACTACGTGGGGCTGGAGACCGACGAAACAGGCTGGCTGGTCGGCTGCGGCATGGACAGCGAGGGCCGATACCGAGACCTGCCATACATCGGAATTCGGGGGATCCAAACAATAAGCGGCGCAAAGGACCAACCCGAATGAGCGAGCTCTGGGAGCTCATGGCGCGGACGGAAACCCCCTCCACGCGAGAGACAATCGCCGCCGATCTCCGCGCCCTCGGACTGGCCGCCGGTGACAACGTCATCGTCCACTCGTCCATCAAGTCGCTGGGCTGGGTGGTCGGTGGCGCTCCAACCGTCGTGCAGGCCCTGATAGATGTCGTCGGAGACGGCGGCACCATCGTGACCCCGTCCCACTCGTACGGCCACACAGACCCGGCCACATGGACCAACCCGAAGGTAAGACAGGACTGGATCCCGGTAATTCGAGACGCGCTGCCGCCGTTCGACCCGGCGACAACTCCCACCACACACATGGGCCAGATAGTCGAGGTATTCCGGACCTGGCCCGGCACCCTGCGGAGCCGCCACCCGGATGTGTCCTTCTGCGCGCGCGGCGCCAACGCTGAATTCATCACAGGAGACCATACCTACGAGATGTCGCAGGGGGATGGCTCACCCCTGGCGCGCCTCTACGATCTCGACGGCAGAGTGCTCTTCATCGGAGTCGGCTACGACCGGAACACATCGTTCCACCTCGCCGAGTACCGCATCGATGAGACGCCCCTGCGCTCCGCGGCGACGCTCATCGAGGAAGACGGCGTCCGGGAGTGGAGGGAATTTCAGCAGATAGAAAACATGGACGATGCATGGCTCCGTGAACTGGGTGCCGCGTTCGAGAAAAACAACGCGGTGAGCATCGGCAAAGTCGGCCTCGCTGAATGCCGCCTCTTCTCGCAGAGAGCCGCCGTCGATTTCGCGGTCGGATGGCTCAGAGAAAAGTGGGCGTCGGAATGACCGGCTACGAGTCGCTCTTCGCGGCGACGGATAAGCCGGCTACGCGGCGGTCCATCGCCGAAGACCTGGAGGAACTCGGCCTGGCCGCGGGCGATACGGTGGAGGTTCACTCCTCCCTCAGCTCCCTTGGCTACGTAGTCGGGGGCGTCGTTTCAGTGGTCGACGCGCTTATAGACGTCGTCACCGACCAGGGCAACATCGTCATGCCCACCCAGACCGCGAACTTCAAGCATCCCACGAGGGCGCCGCTGCCGCCCGTCCCGGACGAGTGGGTGCAGCCGATCATGGACGCAATGCCGGCTTTCGACCCCGCAACATCGCCAACCCAGCGCATGGGCGCGGTCGTCGAGTACTTCCGGACCCTGCCCGGCACGTTCCGTAGCAACCACCCTCTCTACTCTTTCGGCGCATGGGGAAAAGATGCCGAAGAGATCGTCCGCAGCCAGCCCCTCGAGATGTCGCTCGGCAAAGGCTCACCCCTGGAAGCGATCTACGAGCGCGATGGAAAGGTCCTGCTGCTCGGCGTCGGCTACGTCCGCTGCACAACCTTCCACCATGCCGAGTACAGCGTTGGGGCAACGTCCTTCGAATCGCCTCTCGTGCCCGTCCCGGTTAGCCGCGGCAACACCCAGAGAGCCGTGCAGTGGCGGCCGGTGCGCGAGATCTGCTTCATCGACGACGAGACGATCACCGCCCTTGGCGAAGCGTTCGAAGCGGACAACCCCATCGCCATCGGCAAGGTCGGCAACGCCGACACGCGCCTGCTATCCCAGAGGCGCGCAGTTGACTACGCAATCAAGTGGCTCGAGCGGGCCTACGAAGAAGGCAGGGCGAGCAACAACTGCTAGCCTCCAGAACCACGCTCCGGGGGAGCCAGGGCCTCCTACAAAACCGTGAGACCCCTGGCGGGCGCCCTCGCCATGACCTGGCCAAAAACACCCCGATCCCGAGAAAGTCCAGAGACATCTGGCCGGGGGAAGGTGCGGGTGTACCTGCTATTCACCGCCGTGGGTCAGGTCGTCGAAGACCACGAACTGGCCGTGGGCATGGCGCTCTGCCGGATGACGATGCTCCCTCAACGCGCTCAACACGCTGATCTTCTCCTGCCACGGATCCGCCTCGACGAGGAAAGACTCGGCGCAGGGCACGACCGGGCATTCGCCGCGCCAGACCGTCGCGTAGGCAGGGCTGGAGTGTCGCTCGATAGCCGGCAAGTCGATTTCCCCTATTGCAAGAATCAGTTTGATAAAAATTTCACAATAGTTTAATCACTTGATCGCTAACGGTCAAGTTAACGGCGTTTTGCACTTTGTACTAATAAGCGAATAACGAAAATCGTACATACAGTGGCGGATGCCGTCGAGGAAGCCTGATATCAGGCTGAAACGAGGCACAGCTTCGTTGAGGTGCACAGTCAAACGATCCGGGGGTGCAGGCGCGTCCGAGAATCTAATTCGGTGAGAAGTCCGCGAGGCTGAACCCGCGCTCCTCATCGATTATGTTCAGGCTGTAGTCGATCCAGGCCTCCGCGGGATAGCCCAGCACCGGGTCGTAAGTTACTCGCACTCGCGCCGCGTTACGGTCGAAGCCGTCTTTAATGAAACCGAACAGGCCTTCCACGGTCATGTACTTTCCCAATTCCGATGGCTCCAGCAGAGCGTCGGAGTTTTCCGGCCTCACGCTCACGATGGCATTTCGCCGCACCTCGATCTCGACCGAAACTCCGGCCCCGAGGCCACAAAAACAGTGCCACTCAAAGACGAATTGGTAGTTGCCAACGCCCTCCTGCCACAAAGTGCGCGCCGCAAGGAGATCTGCCTCAGAGCTATCACCCAGGAAACCGTCGCCGCCGATAAGTCCCGAAACCTCAAACTTCAACTCTTCGTCACTCGCCACCTGCACATAGTCGAAGAAAGCCGACACGGGATAACCGAACGCCGTGTGATACTCCACCTCGATCACGTCGGCGTCGCGATCGATCGCGCCCTGGACAAGATCGAAAAGCCCCTCGACCGGCAGGTAGTCTGAAATGCTCGGCGGGTCCAGCTGCAACTCCGAACCAGGCCGGCTGACCGCCTCAACCTGTCCGTACCTGACCTCAATCAGGACCGGCTGGGTAATCTCCTGCGGGCAGAAGCAGAGTTGCTGGAAAGTAAACGAATAGCTCCGCAAATCTGCCGCCAGCCAGAGGCCGCGCGCTGCCGCAAGCTCGTCGGCTGCCGTGTTCCCGAAAGCCGCCGCCGTTATCTTCTCGATGGTGAACCCATGCTCCTCGTCGGCAATATTGCTGACAAAGTCGACAAATACCGACTCCGGATAGCCATGCTCCGGGTGATAGATAGCGGTAATGCTGTGCGCCTCTTGTTCAATCGCATCGGCGACGAAATCGAACAGCCCCTCCACGGTCCTGTATCGCTCGAGGACGATTTCAGTGTTGACGTCAGAGCCAGCCGGGCGCACACCTCGCGCGATCACTCCGTCCCGGACCTTCAGGTCGACCATCTTGCTGACATTCAGCGGGCAGAAGCATTGCAAGCTCATCGTGACGTCGTAGTCCGAAATATCAAGCGCAGCCCACCGCGCACGGGCCAACGCAAGCTGCCCCGCATCAGTAGTCGGATCGGCCGGAGGTGGGTCGCCGGCAGGCGGCAGATCGGAAACCACCGTTCCCGTCGGTGCCGGAGTCGCGGTCGGGGAAGACGACGGCTCATCCGTACCGCACGCAATCGCAACCAGCGCGATCACGACGACTCCCAGAAAGGCTATCCGCTTATTCCAATAACCCATAACGTGACGTCTCCGCGACTGCAGGCTATATCACCACACTATTAATGACGCCGGTTCGACGACTTCTGTTCCCGGCCCCAGACTTGCGCACCGACCCAATCAAGAGTAGAAACCACGTCGCGATTACTTCCTGGACAGGAGTCACATGACCGACTACGAGACGATCACAGCATCCCGCACCGACGGCGTCGGCCTCATCACGCTGAACCGGCCAAAATCCCTCAACGCCCTCAGCTCCACCCTGTTCGGCGAGTTCTACGCAGAGTTCGAGTCGATGGATGCCGACCCCGACGTGCGAGCCATCGTCGTCACCGGCGCCGGCGATCGCGCCTTCTCCGCCGGGGCAGACATCAAGGAGATGAAGCGCCTGGCCGACGAAGGCAAAACGCCTCCCAGCGGCCGATTTACCGAAAACAGCTGGAACCTGGCCAACTCCCGCACTCCCACCATCGGCGCGCTCAACGGCCTCTGCTACGGCGGCGGCGCCCTGATGGCGTCGTCATTCGACATCCGCATAGGCTGCGAACGCACGAAATTCCGCTTCCTCGCCGTGACCTACGGCCGCCTCAACGCAACATGGACGCTGCCCAACGTCGTCGGAATGGCCATCGCCAAAGAGCTCATCTTCACCGGCCGCGTCGTCGAGCCCGAGGAAGCGCTCGAATACAGGCTGCTGAATCGCCTGGTGGCCCCAGAGCAGGTCTTACCGTCGGCACTGGAAATCGCCACAGCCATCGCCGGCAACGACCCACGCATGGTGCAGGGCGCGAAACGGCTGCTTCACAAAGGCATCGGCGCCGGCTACAGAAGCCAGCTCGACAACGAACGCAACGCCGGAGCCAACGAACTCAAGGCAACATCCATCGAGGAGGGCTTCAAGGACTTCATAGAGCGAAAAGGCCTCTAGGCTTGACCGAACACGGCCGAATGTACACTCTGCGCGAACGATCAGCCCCCGTCCACTTGAAAGGACAAACAATGGCTCACTGGACCGATGGCTTCAAAGACAGCGACGGCGAAGGCCCGCTCGATGGCATCCGCGTGCTGGACCTGGGCCGCTACCAGGCCGGCCCCCGCTGCGGGCTGGTCTTCGCCAGGCTTGGCGCCGACGTCATCAAGATCGAGCCGCCCGGCCGCGGTGACGAGAGCCGCCCGAACTCGCCCCACGTCAGGGGACAAAGCGCCTACTGGGTCCAGTACAACTCCGGCAAGCGCAGCCTCACCCTCAACCTCCGCACCGAAGAGGGCAAAGCGGTCCTGCGCGACCTGATCAAACAGGCCGACGTCCTGATCCAGAACTTCCGGCCCGGCACGATCGACAAGATGGGCTTCGGCTACGACGTTCTCAAATCGCTCAACAAGAAAATCGTCATGGTCAACGTCTCGGCATATGGCCAGTACGGCCCGCTGAAAGACAGAGTCGGCTTCGATCAGGTCGGCCAGGCCATGAGCGGCCTGATGTCCCTCAACGGCGACGCCGACGGCGAGCCCGTTCTCGTCCCGTTCCCGCTGGTCGACCGCATCACCTCGCTCCACGCCACCATCGGCGCGCTCGCCGCAATCCGCGAGCGCGAGATCTCCGGTGAGGGGCAAGCTATCGAGGTCTGCCTCGCAGACTCCGCATACACCACGGTCGAGATACCGGTCTCCGCATATCTTGGTGACGGCCAGGTGCCGCGCCGTCTGGGCAACGAATACAACCTTGCCAACATGTACGAGACTGCCGACGGCCGCATCTATCTCGCCAGCTACGGTAGCAACAACATCTTCCCCCGGATTGCTCGCGCGCTGGGCCACGAGGAGTGGACCGAAGATCCCAGGTTCGCGGATCGCGCCGGCCGCTCGGAAAACAACGGCGTCGTCCAGGCAGTACTGGTCAACTGGTTCCTCGCGCGGCCAACTCAGGAAGCGGTCGACACGCTGAACGACGCCGGCGTGCCGTGCGCGCCCGTGAACGACATACCGCACTCGGCGAGAGCCGAGCACCTCAGCGCGCGCGACGTGATGGTCGAGGTGCCGGACGCTCAAGCCGGCACGATGCACGTCACCGGCCGCGTAATCAAGTTCAACCGCTCCGGAATGCCCGTCGGCCACGCCCCCACAATCGGCGAGCACACGGACGAGATCCTCACCGGCCTGCTCGGCAAGTCGGAAGAAGAGATCGCAGCGCTTCGCGAAGCCGGCGTGGTCTAGCCGGAGGGCAGGGGGCGGTGTTTATCCGCTGGAGGCTGACGGCCCCGATTACTCCGGAATCTTCGACCTGCGCCCTTCGGCAGGCTCTGGAGAAGCCGGAATGACGGAAGTGAGGGGGCGCGGCGCCCCTGTGAAATGTCTGTATGCAGAGGGCGTGGGGTGGGAAGGGCTCAGCAAGCGGAGCGCCTGCCAAACGACGACCGCGGCGTAGCGCGGGCTGGCCGGGTCTCAGACGCGCCCCAACCAGTGGTTCGTGTGATCCGGTGTTAGCCCAGCTTCGCGGCCGCCGCTTTCACCTCGTCGTAAGGTGGCTCGGTGGGGGGGCTGGGGGCTTCCCATACGTACTGGATGTCGCCCGACTTGTCGATGACGAAGACTGAGCGGGTTGCGGCGTCGTAGCCGTCCATGCCGGCGAAGTTGGACGTGACTACGTCGTATGCCCTGATCGCAGAGCGGTCGTAGTCGCTGAGGATCGGGAAGGGCAGTGAGTGCTTGGTTGCAAACTCTTTGTTTGCGAAGCGGGCGTCCACGGAAACGCCGATCACGTCTGCATTGGCGTCGCCGAGCTCGCTTAGCGAGTCCCTGAACGTGCACATCTCGGTGTCGCAGACGCCGGAGAAGACCGCCGGGAAGAATGCCAGGATGACGTTGCGGCCTTTGTGTTCGCTGAGCGTGTGGGCGTTGCCGTCCTGGTCGAGGAGTGAGAAGTCGGGCGCCGCCGTCCCTGTGCCAATGGCCATGGGTCGATCTCCTTATCGGTTATACGTGCAGATGAAGTTGGGAATCGCGATTATGGCACGCCGGGCGTTAGCGGGCTAATCCGGCGCCGACACCGCGATCTTGATCGAGTTATCGGCGTGGTCGGCATATACCTGGTACGCCTCGGGTATCTGGTCCCACGTCATGTTGTGGGTTTTCAGCAGGCCGGGGTCGATCCAGCCGCGTGCTTTGAGCGCGACGATCTCCCGAATCTCCTGCACCGGCTGGGACGTGGTCGCGATCACGGTTGGGATCAGCGTCACCTCTTTGGTCATCCAGTTGCGGTGGCTGATCGTCTGCCTGTCTTCCACCAGGCTGAAGCCGATGACCAGGCCCTTTTTATTGACCATGCGGATGGCTGTTTCGAGGCCGTCCGGGTTGCCGCTGGCGTCCACGACTACGTCCACGCCTCGGCCTTCGGTTATCTCTTCGAGCACCTCGAAGACGTCCTCGTTCGACGGGTTGATCGTGTGCGTTGCGCCCAGTTCGAGCGATTTCTGGCAGCGGTTGTCCAGCATGTCGAGCCCGATCACCTGCCTGGCGCCCTGCTTCTCCGCGATCATGGTGAAGGAGAGGCCGATGCCGCCCTGGCCGAGGACCGCGATGCGCTTGCCTGCGGCGTTGCCCCACTGTTTTGCGGAGTAGAGGACGGTGCCGGAGTGCTGGCACATTACCCACTCGTCAAGCGGGCCCCAGTCGGGGACGGGGATGATGCGGTCGGGCGTCTGGATCGTGTACTCGACCAGCCCGGCCACCTGGCGCGGGATGACGATGACGCGCTGGCCATTTTTGATCGCGTCGTTACGGCTCTCTACGACTGTGCCGGCGACTTCGTGGTTGGGCGCGCCCGGGTGCAGCGGGTAGTCTTCCTCGGGCAGTTCGGGACCCCATTCCAGGATGATGTCGCTGCCGCAGACCGAAGAGGTCTCTATCTTTATCTTTACCTCGCCGTCTTCCGGCGACGGTTCAGGTATGTCGATTTGCTGGAACGTTTTCGGCGCGGTGAGCTGCCATGCTTTCATTGGCCAGGAACTCCGTCAGGCTACCGACATGGCGACTTTGATCACGCCGTCGGTGTGATCGGTGTACATGTCATAGGCCCTCTGTGCGTCATCGAACCCCAGGTTGTGTGATTTGAGCAGGCCGGGATCCATCCAGCCGCGCTCTTTCAGGGCCACCATCTCCCTGATCTCGTCAGTGGGCCGGTCCGTCCCGGCGATCTGGGTGGGGATGATGGTCACGGCTTTGCGCATCCAGTCGGCGTGGGTGAATGAGGAGCGTTTGCCCTCGGAGCCGGTGAGGCTGAAGCTTATGAACGTACCGTGTCGTTTGATGATCTGGATGCAGGTCTCGAATCCCGCCGGATCGCCGGTGGCGTCGACAACCACGTCGATGCCCTCTCCGCCGGTGACCTCTTCAAGCGCTTCGACCAGGTTGTCCTTGTCCGGGTTGACCGTGTCCGTGGCGCCCAGTTCGCGGGCCTTGTCGAGTCGGTAGTCGAGAAGGTCGATGCCGACCACCTGCTGAGCGCCCTGTTTCTCCGCGATCATTGTGAACGAGAGGCCGATGCCGCCCTGGCCGAGGACGGCGATGCGCTTGCCGGCAGGGTTGCCCCAGCGCTTGGCGGAGAACAGGACTGTGCCGGAGTGCTGGCACATCATCCACTCGTCTATGGGGCCCCATTCCGGGACCGGAATAATTCGGTCCGGGCTCTGCACGATGTATTCGGTCAGGCCGCCAAGCCCGGGGGTTGGCAGGACTATGGCGCGCTGGCCCTCTTTGATCTCATCGGTCCGGCTCAGGACTACGGTACCGGCAATCTCATGGCACGGCGCGCCGGGAGGGCGGGGATACTCTTCCTCCGGCATATGGGCGGCGAACTGGCCGTGTATGTCGGAGCCACAGGGCGAAACGCTTTCGATTCTTATCTTCGCCTGGCCATCCTCTGGCTCTGGCTCTTCGGTATCGATGAAATCGAATGTTCGGCGGGCAACCAGCCGTGCGGCTTTCATACGGGCACATCACCTCAGTACTGGGCGTCGGAATCGCACAGCGCACAACTCTACTCTTACCCGACCGCCTCTAAAAGCCCCTGCTCGGGTGACATGGGCCGTATACTCCCGCCGCGAGTCGGAGAGCAATGAAACCGCGCAAGAAAGAAGCAGCAGATCGTGAAGATCACCCAATGAAAATCACGAAGATAGAAACCATCAGGGTCAAAGAGCAGCCGCAGATCATCTGGGTGCAGATCCATACCGATGAGGGAATCGTGGGGCTGGGCGAGACTTACTATGCGCCGACCGTCGTCGAGTCGGCGGTCCACGACTGGTTCGGTCCGCTGCTGATCGGACGCGACCCGGCGGCGATTGAGCGGCACTGGGAGGCGATGTTCCGGCTGTCCGATCATGCCGGATACGGTGGCGCGGAGATGCGTGCCATCTCAGCGCTGGACATGGCGCTCTGGGACATCAAGGGCCAGGTCGCGGGTCTGCCGATCTACGAGCTGCTTGGCGGCGCTGTCCGCTCGAAGATCCGGGTCTACGCCACGGGATTTCCGTACGAGGGCGCGGGTGAGTTGGCGAAGCAGCACCTGGACAAGGGCATCACGGCGATGAAAGGCGGCCCGACGATCGCACTCGCGCAGGCATCGGATGGCCAGTTTTTATCGCCTAAAGAACTCGACATGGCGCTGAAGCCGATTCGGGAGATCAGGGACGCGGTGGGCATGGAGATGCAGATCGCGAACGACGGCCACGGCAAGTGGACGCTGCCGGTGGCAATCCGAATCGCGCAGGCGATGGAGCCCTACGACATGATGTGGCAGGAAGACCTGATGCCATTGCTGAATCCCGATGCGCTGGCCCGGCTGCAGGCGGCGACGAAGACCCCGGTGTGCATATCCGAGCGGCTGCTGACGCGCTGGCAGTTGCGCCTGTTCATAGAGAACGGCTCGGCGCGCATCGTCATGCCGGACCTGATCTGGACGGGCGGCATATCGGAGACGCACAAGATCGCCATTCTCGCCTCCGCGCACCAGGTGCCGTTTGCGCCGCACGACGCCACGGGACCGGTGAATATATTCGCCTGCGCCCAGATCTGCATGTCGTCGCCGAACGCGATGATGCAGGAGCACGTCAGGCCGTTTTTTGAGGGCTGGTACAACGATTTCGTCGACCCGAACCTGCCGATCGTCGACGGTTTCCTGCACGCCCCGCAAAATCCGGGCATCGGGACACGCCTGAAGGCAGGCGTGCGCGATCGGCCGGACGCCACCGTGCGTGTCAGCGACGAGCCGGGGCTGAGCGTCGTGGACCACTATGGCCCGTATGGGGCGAGAACGGCCGAGACGCAGAAGGTGGTTGACGAGATGGAGATCGAGCGGGGGCCGCAGAGGTAGGCCGCGTTGAAGATTTCTCAGATTGAAACAATCAGGGTTGGGGAGTTTCCTGACCTGATTTTCGTGCTGGTTCATACCGATGGCGGGGTGATCGGCCTTGGCGAAACCTGGTATGCGGCCAGCACGGTTGAGACCGCGATTCACGACCACTTTGGGCCGCTGATCATCGGGAAAGACCCATCGGAAATAGAAGGCCACTGGCAGACCCTCTTTAAGCTTTCAGACCACGCCGGTTTTGGTGGCGCTGAAACGCGGGCGATCTCGGCGCTGGACATGGCGCTCTGGGACATCAAAGGCAAGGTCGCAAAGCTGCCGGTTTACGAGCTGCTTGGCGGGGCCGTTCGCACGAAGATTCGGGTCTACAACACCTGCGGCGTTTATGGCGAGATCGACGATGGCTGGGCGATCTACCGCGACGCAGGCGAGGTGGCGAAGTCGCTGCTCGGCGAGGGCATCAACGGGATGAAGCACTCGCCGACCGATTACATCGCCCGCGACACCGACGGCCAGTTCGTTCACCCCGAGGATCTCGAGTGGTCGCTCGGGCCGATTCGGAGCATCCGGGACGCGGTCGGCAACGAGATGTCTGTCGCTACGGACGCCCATGCCAAGTGGAATTTGCCGTCTGCGATTCGCATCGCGCAGGCGTTCGAGCCGTACGACCCGATGTGGCACGAGG
>JADFPB010000128.1 GCA_022562515.1 Chloroflexota bacterium
GTATCGCCGGCGCTGATCTCGCCGCCGCCGCCGTGCGAGTCCCTGTGCTTGAACACGCCGTCGATCATGTACGTGACCGTCTCGAAGCCCCGGTGCGGATGCCACGGCGTTCCCTTGGCCTCGCCGGCCCGGTACTCGACCTCGCCCATCTGGTCCATCATGATGAACGGGTCGATCTCCTGCAACGGGATGCCGGAGAACGCTCTCCTTACCGGAAAGCCCTCGCCCTCGAAACCGCCGGGGGCCGTTGTGACGCTCACTATCGCCCGCTCGCGCGACTCGACAGCGGGCCTCGGCACTCGGGGCAGGTCGAGTATGTTTTCTACTGTTACGGCGGGCATTGATGATTCCTTACAGTGATGAAGTTACTAATCTATAGTTAGTTACTGTATAACTATCACCATGGCGTGGCAAGCCCACTACTTACGCCTGACTGCACGTCGACCAATTTCCGCGAGTTGGATGTACTCTCTCCGCCGTGCGATCGCGCAGCGTTCGCATTACGATCTTCGCCCCACACCGGCTTGCCATCCAATCGCCGTCAACAACAGTAGTGATGAGAGACCGGTGATGATCAGGGTAGGGCTAACGGCAAAAAAAATAAACGATAGCGTCACAGTAGACAGGCCAAAAATTGTAGCCACTCCGAGCCTGGAATTAAACGTCGGGGCCGATCTTGCCAAAATCGCTGATGCCAGCATCAGACTGACGGAAGGAGCCGCCCAGATAAGAAAAAAATCAAGCCACGGAAAGCCGCCGTTCTCCCAACGGGCAATTATTAGAGCGGTTCCAGCGGTCAACGGAAGGATGGCAACGATCATCGACTGGACTACCGCGAATCGAACGTACACTCTCGCCGACTCCTCTTAGCCCCCAGTTGCAACGGGCCGCCGAATAAGGCAATCTTCACCGGTCCCAGACGCAATCGCAACGGAGTGACTCAACTGCATGGCAAATAACCCCAGCCGACCCAACATACTCCTCATCATGTCAGACGACCTCGGCTACGAGGCGATCGGCGCGAACGGCTGCACGTCGTACGCGACGCCGCGACTCGATCAGCTCGCGGAGTCCGGCATGCGTTTCGATAACGCCCACGTGATGCCGCTCTGCACGCCGACCAGGGTGTCGCTGATGACCGGCAAGTACAACTTCCGCAACTACCTCGGCTTCGGCCTCATTCGCCCCGAAGAGGTCACGATGGGGCACCTGTTCAGGGACGCCGGGTACAAGACCTGCATCTCGGGAAAGTGGCAGCTCTACTCCTACAACCCGCCCCACGAGATGCCGGAGTGGCGCAACAAGGGGCAGCGTATCGAGGACGCCGGTTTCGACGAGTTCTGCGTCTGGCACGCCCACCACACGGAAGACAAGGGCTCCCGCTACAAAGACCCGGTCATCTACCAGGACGGCGAGTACCTGGAAGACACGAAAGGCAAGTACGGCGAGGACATATTTGCCGACTACATAATCGACTTCCTCGAGCGGAACCAGGATGACCCGTGGTTCGTCTACTGGCCGATGCCGCTGACACACCGCCCCCTGGAGCCGACTCCCGACAGCCCGGAGTTCGGCGATTTCGACCCGCCGTCAAACCAGACACTCGGCGCGGGAACATGGGCCGAGCTGGAAGGCTGGCCGGACGATGAGAAGTTCTACAAGGACATGGTCGAGTACCACGACAAGGTCATCGGCCGCGTCGTCGATAAGCTCGACGAACTGGGGCAGCGTGAGAACACGCTGATCATCTACCTTGGCGACAACGGCTCTCCGGTCGAGGTCTGCACGATCGTCCATAACCACCGCCAGATCTGCGGCGGGAAGGGACTGACCGTCGACCGCGGCACCCACGTCCCGCTCATTTGCAACTGGCCCGGCAGCATCCCGGCCGGCGCGGTCAACGAAGACCTGATCGACTGCTGCGATTACCTGCCGACGATGCTGGATGCCGCCGGCATCACTCCTCCCAACGAATACTTCATGGACGGCCGAACGTTCCTGCCGCAACTCAAGGGAGAGACCGGCAACCCGAGGGACTGGATCTACTTCCACTTCGCTCCCGGTGGGCGCAACGAACGACCGCCGGCTCGATTTATTCGAGACAAGAAGTGGAAGCTCTACGACGATGGCCGGCTGTTCGACATCGTTGGTGACAATGAAGAGGAGAACGCGCTTCTCGCCGATTCAGACGATGACGAGCGGGCGAGCGCCCGGGCAGCGCTGGCGCCGGTGATCGCCCGAATGGTGAAGTAGAGCCCGCACTCTCGTACGTCCTAACAGCGATTTTTGACTCATGACAAAAATGGCCTTCAGACAGACCGGGCAGGTGAACGCGAAACTCGTTTACAGCATCGCAATATTCGCGATCGTGACCAGTCTCGCGATCTGGATTGCGCTGGCGTTATCGGGTGGCGAATCGTTCGAATTAAGAGGCGACGATTCCGTCATTCGGATCGGCGATATTGAGCTGACCACTGAGGATATACGGTTCAAACGCGAGGCCGCTGAAACGACGTTCGAATTCATGCGCGGCATGCAGGCCAATACGACTCCGGCTTCGCAAGAAGGAGCGAGGCTAGTGGATATCGCTCTGAATGCGGGCATCGATAACGTCATGCTCGCTTCGCTCATCGTTGAAAGCGCGATTACCCACGAAGCCCGCAGGCGCGGCCTGAGCGTCGACGAAAACCGGATCGCTGAGGAGCTCATCACGCAGCGCGCCCTCGCTGATGCCGGCGAGGCGCCATCCCTGGTGGAGTTCGCTGAGTTCGTGGGATCGGCCTACTGGACGGAGTACTTGCCTGATGTGCTCCGAAGAACACAGCTCCAGGAGGCGTTACGCAGCCAGGTTATCCGTAGTGATCCGTTCACTGATCCCGGCATAGCGTGGGCAGACTTCCAGCGACAAATCGTGGCCGGCGCTGAGATTCTCATCGCCGATGATATCGAGTTGGGTGATGCGACCATCGACGGGGCCCTGGAGTATCTGGAAGCTGCTCTGGCTTCGGGTATGTAGCAGGGCCGCGGGCGCTCACAATGATGCCTTCGTATAGCCTCTTCTCGATTATGCTGCTGGCAGTCAGAGACAGAATCGCGAACCGCTCCCGCGTCGTTTGAGGTCTCGACCCGGCAGCCAATGCCGCCGCCTGGCCGTGTTGGCCGCACGGCTGAATCGTGGGGTAGCCGGCGTCTGGCGATTAGCCGTTTAGCCGAGCGCGTACTCATAGCGTCTCGGCGGTCAGTAAGTAGCCTTTACCTGCTCCACTGCCTCATATTGTGTAATGCATCACAATCTATGTGAGAATATTCACAATACCCTCATATCAGGCCCTTGGTTTCCCCCGAAATCATCACGGTCTGAACCCTACAATCGTTCTAGCAAACAGGCGAATGAACTACAGAAACGCAACCACCTAACCAAGTACACAACAACACACTATGTGGACCGGGGAGCTCAGACAAGGCACCCCGGATGGAGCAGAAGGAGAAAGACAATGACACAGATCAGGAAACTCAACCTGGTATCGATAGCAGGCCTGGTCTTGGTCTTTGGAGGCCTGATCGGGATAACCCTTGGCATCTACCTCAACGGTAAGGCAAGCGACGGCCTGAAATCCCTGGACGCGGTCTACGCAGCCCAGGCACGCTACATGTCCTACGACGACGACGGAAACTTCACGGACAGAGGAACTGTGGAAGGCGGCAACGCCATTCTCTCCCTCATCGAAGACGACTGGGCGTTTCCACTGGACCGGGGCAACCTTGACCCCAACGACACCCTGGTAAACACGCCTGACGAACTGATGGTCCAGTACGGAACCATCAGCTACCACACCCTGCACGGCACGCAGACCGTGGTACTGGACGAGGATGTGGAGTACAAGGGCGAGTTTTTCGCAGCAGGCACCTACGAAGTGCCGGTCGATGGTCGGTACTTCTCCGATCTGGACCGGAGCCACCCGCTGGAAGGCCCTGTGCGGAACCAGGCCTGGACTCCGCTGGCATTCGGACTGCTCGGCAACCTGATCGGCGGCATGAACTCTGACTACCAGGCCGGCATGGCGCACTTCATGTCCTGGAGCATCTTCATGGGACTTGGCCTCATGTTCTCGGTAGCCGGAGCGTTCATCACCGTTGGCGGCGTCCAGCTCGACCGCAGGGCGCGGGCAGCGGTTGAAGACAAGGTGGAGGAGAAGAAGGTGGCCCAGGTGGGGATCGGAATCCCTGCTCACGCCGCCGGCGACTGACCGAACATTGCTGGAAACCCTCAATAGACCCAAGGCACCCAGTAATCCCCCCGGCCTGAAATAAGCCGGGGGGATTTTGTTTGATATCCGATTCGCGACAGCGGTGTCCGTGGCCGCAGCCAGACCAATGCCGCCCTAAAGAAACGCGTCCCACTCGCGCGGCGTGGACGTCAGGACCTCGCAGCCGTCTTCGGTGACCAGGGTCGTGTCCTCGATGTTGAACGACCCGACGCCCTCCAGCCGCATGGTCGGCTCGACGACGACGATCATCCCCGGCTCCAGCGGCCTGTCCGAGCCCGGCACCAGGAACGGCGGCTCGTGGGCTACGCGGCCAAGCGAGTGGCCGGCCTGCGGGGTGAGGGTGTCGTACCCCTCCTCCTCGAAGAGCCGCATCGTGAGGCGATAGAGGTCTGACGGCAGCACGCCCGGCCTCACGGCCTCTCTTAGCTCACGGTTCATACGGTAGATCGCAGCGTGCGCCCTCTTCGCCTCGTCGCTCAACTCCCCGTCCCACGCGAGCGACCTGCTCTGGTCCGATACGTAGCCATCCCACCAGCCGCTTGCGTCGATTCGCAGGATGTCTCCGCGCCGTAGCTTCTCGTCGGTCGGTCCTGCGAATCGCGCGCCCTTCGGCCCAAATCCCACGTCGGTCCACATGTGGCGGGAGTCGCGCTCAGCGAAGGCGACGCCTAAATATCGCTCCAGATCCCACTCGGTCATGCCCTCGTATGCGGCCTCCTCGTAGATCGAGTTGATGACGTCGCTGGTGATGTCCGACGCCTTCCGGATGCGTTTTATCTCCTCTTCGGACTTGATCATCCGCAACTCCCACAGCACCGGCTCGGCGTCTACGAGAGTCGCCATCGGGAGGAATTCGCGCAGGTCTTCGGCGAATTTCATCTCGATGTGCCGCCATTCCACACCGATTCGGCCCTTATCGAGCCCCTTCTCACGCAACACCTGGGCCACCCGGGCGATGGGGTTGTCGGCCGTGTCCATCTGGTCGGTCGACCCGGCCACGAAGAACATCGGACCCCAGTAGCGCACGTCGTCTATCCACATCCCGTAGTTCTCTGGATAACCGGTCTGGGTGGAAGGCGCAACGTAAAACGGCCCGGCGGCCTCGTCCTGCGGCAGCCCTACGAAGGCCGCGGCATAATGCTCGCCGTCCTCAGTTAGAAAATTCTCCTTGTCGAACCATCTCATCCACTCGACGTCGGTCAGGTACTCCACGTTCGGCTTGGTGCCCGCCAGGATCACGTCGATGCCGCGCTCGTGCATCTCACGTGACAGGCGGTCGTAGTCGAATAGCCTCATCGTCGATTAATCCCCTGTTTCGCAGGCCTCGATACCGAGCTCAGGCCGGGCATGGCAGAATGGCGCCCACGTTAGCGCGTGATTGCCGCCTCGTCACCCTCCATCGCGTGAAAGAACAGAAATGAAGATAACCAACATCAGGCTCCTTCGAATGCGCACGCCGGTCCATAAGACGGCCGGGACGAACTGGATGTTCGTCCGAATCGAGGCCGACAACGGGCTCTGGGGCATCGGAGAGGCCAGCACGCAGTACAAGGACGCGGGCGTTGCGGCGGAGATCGAGGATTTCGGCAAATACCTCATCGGTAAAGACCCCTTCCGGATAGAGCACATCTGGACCTCGCTCTACCGGCGCGTCACGTGGTCAGGCGGCGCGGTGACGATGAGCGCGATAAGCGGCATCGATCTGGCCCTCTGGGACCTGAAAGCGAAGGCGCTGGACGTGCCCGTATACGAACTGCTCGGCGGCAGGGTGCGGGATAGCGTCAGGGTCTATGCCAACGGCTGGTTCGAGGGTCTCGACACCCCTGAGGAGCACGCCTCCGGCGCAAAGGCCATCGTCGATGAGGGCTACACCGCCCTGAAGTTCTATCCGTTCAAAGGCCCGCAGGTAATCACCCCGGCCAGAATCCGCCACGGCGTAGACCTGGTACGAGCCGTGCGAGAGGCTGTTGGTCCCGATATCGAGATCGCCATAGATATTCGGGCCCGCCTGGACATGTGGAGCGCCCGGCGCGTCGCGCAACAACTCGAGCAGTTCGATATCGCATGGCTCGAAGAGCCGGTTTTATGGGACAACGTCGATGCGCTCGTAGAGTTCGCACGGGAAGTACGGGTACCGGTCTCGACCGGCGAGCAGCTCTACAACCGCTGGGACTTCAGGCCGCTGCTGGAAGCGAACGCCGTCGGCATCATCCAGCCCGACATATGCCACGCCGGCGGCCTCTCCGAGCTGAAGAAGATCGCGGCAGCGGCGGAAACGCACTACGTGACCGTCGCCCCCCACAACTCCAACGGCCCTATCTCCACGGTGGCGAGTCTCCACCTGGACATGTCGATACCCAACTTGTTCATGCAGGAGATCTTCGTCTCGTTCATGCCTGCCTACGACGCGGTTCTGACCAACCCGATCGTGATCAAAGACGGGCAGACCCGGCCGCCCGACGGGCCGGGCTGGGGCACTGACATAGATGAGGAAGCGCTAAAAGAGTTCCCGCCCGGCGACTACACACCGATCGAAAGCGAGCCCTATCTGGAGTTTTGAAGCCCCATACAGAAACCACCGTAACGATCGGTGGGTTCGCGTCGGTAATCGACACACGGGATGCGACCCGCACAGTTGCTGAACCGTATCAATACACGCGCCCATCTAACGCTGAAGAGCAGCACCCATATCCCGCGAATCCGCCCGGTCGAAGAAATCGGCGGGGCGCCCGTAGAGAGGTAACTTGGAAGCCAGCCCAGAAATACGAACCATCCTCGATCGCGCTTTGGATGAAACGGCGCTGAGCCGCGAGGATTCTCTGCGGCTGCTGTCCGTTGATATCAATTCCAGCGACTGCGGCGCAATCATGGCGGCGGCCAATCGTCTTACCCACCGCCATACCGATAGCCACGGCACGATCTACTCACAAATTGGCATCAACATCTGGCCTTGTCCGGAGAATTGCAACTTCTGCTATCTGGGCCGCAAGCATGGGATCGTGACATCAAATTATGAGATGCCTCCCGGTGAAGTGGTCGAAAAGGCAATCGCATTCGAAAGGGACGGGGCTGATGAAATCTACCTGATGACGACAGCCAACTATCCGGTTGAGCGTTTCATCGAGATCGGACAGGAGGTGCGGAGGGCCCTGCAGCCGCACATGGAACTGATCGCCAACATCGGGGACTTCAAGCTGCCCACGGCATACCGTCTGCTCGACGCCGGCTTCACCGGCGTGTATCACGTTTACCGCTTCCGCGAGGGAATCGACACGGATATTGAGCCGGAGCGGCGGCGGGCTACATTCAAGGCGATCAAAGAAGCAGGCCTCAACCTTCGGTACTGTATTGAACCGGTCGGCCCCGAGCACTCCGACGACGAGATTGTTGAGCAGATGATGCTGGCACGCGGGTTCGGTGCTGAAATACTCTCGGTCATGCGGCGCATCCCTGTGCCGGGCACGCCGAACCAGTGGTCGGGCGAGTTGACCGAGTTGGAGATCGCCAGAATCGTGGCAGTCGCCCGCCTGACGCTCGGTCGGCAAATCCGCCAGATGGGAGTACATGAGCCGAGCCTGTTCAGCCTGCGCGCCGGTGCGCACCGTATCTGCGCCGAAGTCGGGATGAACCCGCGCGACCTGAAAATCGACACCACTGCTGGCCGCGGGCTCTCCGTGAAGGACTGTGAAAACCTTCTCAGGGATGCAGGCTTCAGCCACAACCGCCGGCAGGCGTCGCCGGTCCCCAGCCTGATCGAGCGAGCCTGAACTTCTGCACGGGACTGGAAACACGGAACTGCCGGGCCACTTCCGCCCGCGGTGGATCCACAACCTCTATGAGAGGTACAGCTAGTCGCCTGCCTCCGAGCCGCTCTGGCTCAGAGTTGGGACCACGTCCGGCGTCTCGGACGGCATCGTGATCGGCGTCATCTGGCCGGGGGCCATCTGCACCCAGGCCAGAACCAGCCGCCACATCAGCAGCAACGTGCCCGTTATCGCGACGAATGCCAGCGCCGGAGCGAGCAGATTCAACAGCCCGCCGAGGAACAGGACGAACAGCCGCCCATCCCTGGTCGCCAACAGCATCCGTGCGGCGCCATCATCCAGCTCGCTCTTCCATTTGCGCCCCGTCGCGAGTTGGAACCGGTCCTTGAGGATCATCGACATCGGCGCCATAGCCACCGCCATCAGCACAATCACGAGCTCCCACGGTTCCGGCGCACTGGTGAGGACGTGGTAGCCGGCGCCACCCAGAATGAAGCCGTCGGACACCCGGTCGAATA
>JADFPB010000129.1 GCA_022562515.1 Chloroflexota bacterium
ATCACGGGTGCCGTCAAAGAAGACCGGCTCGTTCAGCAAAACCGATACGACCGGAAGCGCAGATGCCGGAACTGCCGAAGAGGCTGTTTCTGATTGATTATTCATCGGGTGCGGTGGCAACGCCGGGTAGAATGGAGCGGCGCTGATCCAGTAGGAAAACCCCGTTTTATTCCAATTTGAGTCTGGCTTGAGTCTAGCGGATGCCGCCCCCGAACTTCGCGGCCGTCGTGCTCGATGTTCGAACTCACGCGGCGCTACGTCACCGCAGCCGGGAATGCCTGCGGTCCTGTGAATAAAGGCTGACATAGACAATGCCGCGGAACTCGACACCGAACGAGCGCGCTGGCGGCGAGACCGGCCACGATCCCTTCGTGACCGTAATCATGCCGGTTCGCAACGAAGAGCAGTTCATAGAGCGCAGCCTTGGCGCCGTCCTGGCCCAGGATTTTTTCGCAGATCGGTACGAAGTGCTCGTTGCCGATGGCATGTCTACTGATAGGACCCGGGAAATCGTGCGCGCCGTCGCGGGCGACAGGAACGTGACAATTCTGGATAACCCGGGAAAGATTGCGCCAACTGCTCTGAACGTTGGAATCGGGCATGCAGCCGGCGAGATCATCGTCCGGGTTGACGGACACACGGAAATCGCGCCCGACTACATCCGCAAGAGCGTCGACGCCCTGGAACGCACCGGCGCGGAATGCGTTGGCGGGCGGATGGACCCGGTGGGCCAGACGTCGTTCGGGCGCGCCGTGGCGCTGGCAAGCAGAAATCGGTTCAGCCTGGGCGGCAGCCGTTTTCACTACGCCACGGAGGAGCAGGAGACCGACAGCGTCTACATGGGCACATACGCGAAACGGGTCTTTTCGCGAGTAGGACTGTTTGACGAAGAGTTGGTGAGAAATCAGGATGACGAGTTCAACTATCGTCTGAGATCGGCCGGTGGGCGAGTGATGCTGGTACCCGGCATACGATCGACCTATTACAACCGCGCGACGCCGGGAGGGCTGTGGCGGCAGTACTTCCAGTACGGTCTGTGGAAGGTGCGGGTCATTCAGAAACTGCCCGGGCAGGTGCGGCTGCGGCACCTCGTGCCATCAGGTTTCGTTTCGGGCCTGCTCATCGCGGCCGTCCTGTCGGCTGTGTGGGTAGAATCCGCTTTCGCACTGGCGGCGCTGGCGGCCCTGTACGTGCTGTTCGTGACGTTGATTGCCCTATCGGCGGCCGGTGTTCGCTCGATCGGACTCGCGGCACAGACGGCGCTGGCGATCGCAATTATGCACGTCGGTTACGGCGTGGGGTTCATCGTCGGGTTCGTGCGTTTCGCGGGCAGATGGCGCCTGAGACGCCAGTCGGCGCCATGGGACGGCAGGTAGCGCATGAGCGAAGCTGACCGCATCAAGGACGCGTATCGCAAGCGGGACACCGAGGGGAAGTCTGCGCTCTATTCGCCGTTCGTGAACTCTGCGCTTCTCGGCATGCACACTGCCGAACGGGCGCTTATAGCAGCCCTGAAACGCCAGGGTATCGAAACTCTGGCCGGGAAGCGGATCCTGGACGTGGGCTGCGGAACCGGCCGGAACCTACAACGGCTGATCGACCTGGGGGCCGAGCCGGGACTGCTCTCCGGTATCGACCTTCGAGAAGACGTGATCGAGCGCGGCGCCGGCCTGAATCCGGGCATCGACCTGCGTGTCGCCAACGCCGAGGAACTCCCATTTGACGACGGCGCATTCGATCTCGTCACGCAGTACACCGTATTCACATCGATTCTCGATGACGGGATGAAGTCGAGGGTAGCCGCGGAGATGTTACGAGTACTGCGTCCCGGTGGCTTGATAATCTGGTTTGACTTTCGCTATAGCAATCCCCACAACAGCGACGTTCGCGGAATCGGCAGGTCGGAGATCAGGAGATTGTTCCAGGAGTGCGACGTCAGTTTGCGCAGAGTTGTCCTTGCGCCGCCACTGGCGAGGCGAATCGCTCCCGTGTCGTACGCCCTGGCCGCCGTTCTGTCCGTGTTTCCATGGCTTTGCACGCACGATATGGGGACTATCAAGAAGGTTGAGACGGCGTAATTTCGATGACCGAATCCCGAAAACAGAAGATTGGCATCATCGGCGCGGGCTACGTTGGCCTCGTAAACGCCGTCTGCCTTGCTGAGATAGGCCACAGGGTCTGGTGTTTCGACTACGACGCCGGCAAGGTGGAGCGCCTGAACAGCGGCGTGGTGGACATCCTGGAACCGGACCTGCCCGAGCTGCTGGCCGGTGGCCTGGACGCGGGCAGGCTGACGTTCCACACCACTGCAGAAGAGGCCCTTCCGGAAGCTGAGATCGTCATGATCTGCGTCGACACGCCAACCGACCCGCAAATCGGCCCTGATCTGACCCGCCTGATGTCCGCCGTGGGCTCTGTCGCCGAGCACGCCGAGCGGGCGGAGATCCTGGTGCTGCGCAGCACCGTCCCGCCGGGTACCTCCATCCTGGCGGAAGAAGAGTTCAGCAGACTCAACGGCTCCCGGGGCATCTCCGTCGTATCGCATCCCGAATTCTTCCAGGAAGGCCGCGCGGTGGAGGACTGCCGCAGGCCGCTGCGCATCGTTGTCGGCTCCCGTGACAAAGATGCAGCCGCCCGCGTCGCAGGATTATGGAACATGCCGGACGTGCCAACCGTCGTCAGCGACCTCGAATCAGCCGAGATGACGAAACAGGCCTCCAATGCCTTCCTTGCGGCGAAGATCAGCTTCATCAACGACATCGCGCGAATTTGCGACGCGGTCGGGGCAGACATCGACACCGTCGCCGAGGGGATGGGGCTCGACCCGCGCATCGGTTCCCGGTACTTGAAGGCCGGGGTGGGTTTCGGTGGAAGCTGCCTGCCGAAAGACCTGAGGGCGCTCGTCGCATCGGCCCGCAGCCACGGCTGGGAGCCTCGTACGCTGACCGCTGCTATCGAGGTGAACGAGACCCAGCGGCGGCTGGTGAGCGAATTGCTTGCCGAACGGCTCGGGTCTCTGTCCGGCAAGACTATCGCCCTCCTCGGCCTCGTCTTCAAGCCGGACACGTCAGACCTCCGGGACTCTCCGGCCGTCGCCATCGCAGGGCTGCTTATCGAGGGCGGCGCGACGGTGGTGGCAACGGATCCGGCTGTTCACGGTGGCGAGCCGGAGATTCCGGTCGGCGTGCGCCTGGCAGACGACGCCTATAGCGCTGCGGCCGGGGCGATGGCCGTTGTCCTGGCGACCGAGTGGGACGCGTTCACTGCGCTGGACTGGAGCCGCATGGCGGACGCCATGGAAGGCACTCTGGTGGTCGATGGCCGGAATACGCTGGATCCTGTGATTATTCGTGACGCTGACCTGGACTACGTCGGCATCGGCCGCGGCACGGTGGCCGGTTAGCCGGGGCCAGGCGAGGGTCAGGAATGAAAGCAGTCAACAGATGAAGTGCCTCGTTACCGGCGCCGCGGGCTTTATCGGCTCTCATCTGGCGGAGCGACTTTTGCTTGATGGCCATACCGTCGTCGGCATCGATCGATTTTCCGACTATTACGACCCGGCGCAAAAGCGATCCAATGCCGAGGGACTTCTGGAGAACTCCGGATTCGAGCTGGCGGTGCGGGATCTCGCAAGCGAGCGGATATCCGACCTCCTGGACGGGGTAGACGTGGTTTTTCATCTGGCCGCCCAGGCCGGCGTTCGGGCAAGCTGGGGAGAATCGTTCAGCCAATATGTAGATGACAACATACGCGCCACCCAGCGTCTCCTGGAGGCTGTCAAAGACAGGTCTATCGATAAGTTCCTGTACGCGTCAACGTCCTCGGTCTATGGCGATGCCCAGAGGTTCCCGACGCCGGAGGACGCGCCCCCGCGTCCGGTCTCGCCTTATGGCGTGACGAAGCTTGCCGCCGAGCATTTGTGCAACCTGTATCAGCGCAATTACGGTGTTCCGGTTGTTGCAGTCAGGTATTTCACCGTCTACGGTCCGCGCCAGCGTCCCGATATGGCGTTCAGGCGATTCATAGATGCGTTGCTCGGCGGTCGCGATATTGACATCTATGGTGACGGCGGGCAGACGCGGGATTTCACGTACATATCCGATGCCGTTGATGCGACGGTTAGCGCCGCGTTTTCTTCCGAAGCCGTGGGGGTATTCAACGTCGGCGGCGGTTCGCGCATAGCTCTTCGCGATGCTATCTCCATTCTGGAAGAACTCATCGGCGCAGAGGCGCAACTGAAATTCGACGACGCCATGCCGGGCGACGCCCGCGACACATCCGCAGACATCGCCCGCGCGGCGGCTGAGCTTAGATATCGGCCGAGCGTTGATCTGGCAAGCGGACTCGCCAAGCAGGTGAGTTGGCAGCGTGGATTTCGAGACTGAGTATCGAGACAGCTGGGGACAGCGACGTATGGTCGACAGACTGGCAATAGATGGCGGAAGCCCGGTGCGGGCTGAGTACCTGCCGTATTTCCGGCCGTCCATTGAGCAGGGCGAAATCGACGAGGTGGTCGATACCCTCCGTTCCGGCTGGCTGACGACGGGTCCGAAGGTTCGGCGGTTTGAGGAGGCGTTCAAGGCGTATCTCGGGGCCAGGAACGCCATCGCCGTCAACTCCGGCACGGCTGCTCTGCATCTCGCGCTCGCTACGCTCGATCTCGAGGCCGGCGATGAAGTGATCGTCCCAACGTACACATTCGCGGCCACGGCGGAGGTGGTCGTGTACACCGGGGCCGCTCCGGTGCTGGTCGATGTCCATCGGGAAAGCGGCAACATGAGGCCGTCTGATTTCGAGGCCGCAATCGGGCCGCGCACGAAGGTGGTCATACCGGTCCATGTCGCCGGACAGGTGTGCGACATGGACGGCATAAATGAGGTCGCTAACAAACACGGCATCGTCGTTGTGGAAGACGCTGCGCACGCGCTGCCCGCCGGTCCCGCCGGCGATCTGGTCGGCCGGACCAGCAGATTCGCATGTTTCAGCTTTTACGCCACGAAGAACCTCACGACGGGTGAGGGCGGGATGCTGGTCACCACCGACGACGAGGCTGCGGCCCGGGTGAAGCGTCTGTCACTGCACGGGCTCAGCCACGACGCGTGGGGCCGCTATGACGATGCCGGCTCGTGGTATTACGAGATCGAGGAGCCGGGTTACAAGTACAACCTTACGGACATCGCAGCCGCCCTCGGTCTGAGACAGCTCGAGAGGTTGGGCGAACTACAAGCGGAGAGGGTGGCGCAGGCCGCGCGATATGACGGCGCTTTTTCGGAAGTGTCGTGGATAGAAGGCGCGCATGCCGAGCGGCCGGACGAGCACGCCCGGAACCTGTATATCGTTCGACTAAACCTGCAGGAGCTCACCTGCACCCGCAACAGGTTCATTGAGGCGCTGAGTGCGGAGAACATCGGCACGAGCGTCCATTTCATTCCTCTCCATGTGCACCCCTACTATCGCGACCGGTTCGGCTTCACCCCGGAGTCGTTTCCGAACGCCTTCAGCCTCTATGAGCGAGCGATATCGCTACCCCTTTATCCAGGACTCGCCGCGGCCGATCAGGGTGACGTGATCGAAGCGGTGATGAAGATCGGAGCCTCATTTGCCCGATGATGGTTTGCTCGAGCGCGCGCCCGGCAGCCGGCTCGGCCGCGCCGCAAAGCGGCTCTTCGATCTGGGATTCGTGTTCGCGGCGCTCCCGTTCTGCATGCCACTGGTGCTTGCGGTTGCGGTTGCGATCAGGCTGGAGAGCCGCGGTCCTGTCATTTACAGAGCGGTTCGGGTCGGCAAGAACGGCCGGCAATTCCGGCTCTTCAAGTTTCGCTCGATGTTCCAGGACGCTTCCGGACCGGGATTGACGTACGCGAATGATCCGCGGATAACGAAAGTCGGCAGGATTCTGCGGCGGACCAAGTTTGATGAGTTTCCGCAGGTGATCAACGTCCTGCGCGGTCAGATGAGCATCGTCGGCCCCCGGCCGGAAGCCCCGGAGTATGTGGCGCGTTACTCGCCCGAGCAGCGGCAAGCGCTGTCCATGCGCCCCGGCCTGACGAGCCTGGCCCAGGTAGCCCACCGCGACGAGGAGGATGAGCTGCCGGCGCAGGACACGGAGGCCTATTACACCGAGGTCATCATGCCTCAGAAGCTTCGAATCGATGTCGCCTATGTGGATGGCTGGAGCATCTGGCTGGACCTCAAGATATTCGCAGTGGGCCTGGCTGCGCTTTTCCGCGCGCACTCGCTGTTGGGCCTGGACCGGATAGTCGAGTCGGCGCTGGGCGACGATCAGGCGTCGCCTGGCAGTTGAGCGCTCATCGACACGCGTTTCCGCTCCCGGCTATTCGGGTTCACGGAATCGATGAGCCCGGGTGGCTGGTGGAGCACTATTGGGCGGCGGCCTGAGCTTCCTCGAGCCTGGCGTCAAACAGCCGAGAGTTTTTCTCAGTCCAGCCGGCGTCATTCCATTGGGCCACAGCCAGTTCGATTGTCGGCAAGTCACCTTCTGCGAACGCCTGCTCAACTCCGTTTCTCAGAGATTCAAAGATATGGGGACCGATTTCGGTCGCCTCGTTCGCGTGTTCACGGGCTTTTTCGAGCAACTCACCGCTTCGGCTTGATATAGCGCTTGCCGCAACGCGATAGAACTGCGAGATTATCAATCTTATTTTCATATTCTCAGGCTCATCTCTAGTGAGAGTTTCAATCTGCTTCTCAGCCATTTCCAGCACGGCGCCTCTTTCGTCCTCGGCTATGTTTTCCCAAAGACCTGTGACCAGAGCGATAAATCTACTGCGAGAAAGTGTGCTCAGCGGCCTGAAGATCCCGAGGTCATTGATTTCGCTCTGGATGGAGATACGGGTGTTCGCCCCAGGTGGGATGGCGGCCTTTGCTGACCTCCAGGATTGGAACTGGATGAACACCAGGCTCAGAAACAAGACGGTCGCGATTACCGTGGGGGCGACCACACGCGCCCAGACGTCGCTCCACGATTCCTCCCCTGTCGCAGAATCCGCCGCCCGTGCCTCTCTTCGCCTCCGTCTGGATCCGCCTGCCGACTGCGGCGCCGGCCCCGCAGCGCCGGCCCCAGCCGGCGCAAGGCGATCGCCCTCATCGGCCGTGCAGGCGATGTCGATGATAGCGGCATCGAAAATGCGGCGTGCGCAGGAGTCCGCGCTACACGGGAGACCATATGCCGACGGAATCAAGAACCTGCTGGCTAATCTCGCCGCACAGCCACCGGACGACGCTGATAGTCTGCATCCGTTGCTGCAACGCCGTGAGATCAATAACGTTGAGATCGTGCACATCACACCAGACCGGGGACTGACCGGCGGGCTGAACGCCAACGTCAACCGGGCGGGGGGCGAGTATGTCGCGTCAGAAAATGCCCATGTGAAAGTCATTGCGGCGGGACGAAAGGGACGAGACTTCATGGTGCGTATGGGCGTGGACGTACGCGCAGTATTTACCGAAATGGCCGACCGCCCTGCAATCACAGATATTTCGGCCATTGCCCGACTCGTAATCGACGACTATACCGAGGGTCTGGTCGACGCTGTGTACCTTGTGTACGCCAAATTCGTCTCCACTACCGTTCAACAGCCTCAGGTTGAACCGCTTTTGCCAGTGGTTCCAGCAGAACTCTCCCCGCAAGAAGCTGTTGGGTACATCTACGAACCCGAAAGTGCCAGCGTCTTGTCTGCACTTTTACCAAGGTTCGTCGAAATAGAAATTTATCACGCCGTTCTCGAAAGCATCGCCAGCGAACACTCCGCTCGCATGGTCGCGATGCGGAACGCCACGGACAACGCCACCGAAATGGTTGGCGATCTTACCCTGGTGATGAACAAAGCTCGTCAGGAGTCGATCACCACCGAGCTACTTGACATCATTGGTGGTGCAGCGGCTGTCGAAGGCTGATCGGGCGCGTAGAACACATAAAATGCTAACCCTAACCGGTTCCCGAATGTGGAATTCGCTCGAGGAGGAGCAATGGCGACCGGAAAAATATCTCAGGTAATCGGAACAGTTGTGGACGTAGAGTTTCCTGCCGAAGAAATGCCCTCGATATACAACGCATTGGAAACCACGATTGGCGATGTCAAACTGGTCTTGGAGGTCCAGCAACACATTGGCAACAACTGGGTGCGGTGTCTTGCCCTAGGCCCCACGGAGGGCTTGATCAGAGGTGTCGATGCCATCGACACCGGCGCCCCGATTACTGTTCCTGTCGGAGAGCCTACGTTAGGGCGACTGTTCAATGTTCTCGGACAGACACTCGACAATCTGGAGGAGGTCGAAGCCACTGAATACTGGCCTATACATCGACCCCCACCATCATTCGAGGATCAAGCCACCACCGTCGAAGTGTTGGAAACCGGGCTGAAGGTCATGGACCTGATCACTCCTTTCACGAAGGGTGGAAAGGTAGGGGCCTATGGAGGGGCAGGTGTCGGCAAGACGGTAATCATTCAGGAGTTGATCCGAAATATTGGCGCTGAGCACCAGGGGGTATCTGTTTTCGCGGGCGTAGGAGAGCGATCTC
>JADFPB010000130.1 GCA_022562515.1 Chloroflexota bacterium
CGGCCGGTACTTGCAGTCGAATCTGCTGCTCAATGGGCTCACCGCGCGAATGTTCAACATGGCCTACTATCGGAAACAGCTGCGCCGAAAGGTCCGCAAGAGCATCGGCATCTACCCCTACTTCTTCCCGCTCGATGCCGTGGATCGCTGGAACCTGATGTACGGTAGCCGGGGGTTTTTCCAGTACCAGTACGTCGTCCCCCCGGACCCCGGCCACAGGGCGCTCAGGCAGACTCTGACCGAGATATCGCGCTCCAACACTCTTCCGGTCCTTGGCGTAATCAAGGAGTTTGGCGCTGAGCAACACGGAGGGCTATCGTTCCCGGCGCCCGGCGTCACCGTGGCGCTTGACTTCCCGAACCAGGGCGAGCGATCGCTTTCGCTGTTCTCACGCCTGGATGACATAGTCGCCGACGCCGGAGGGCGGGTATACCTGGCCAAAGACGCCCGCCTTGGCCGCGAGGCGTTCCGCCGCATGTACCCCGATTGGGAGCGATGGAAGGCGGTCAGGGACGCGGCCGACCCGGACGGCGTGTTCCAGTCCGACCTGAGCCGTAGACTTGGCCTGACGGACACCCCGGCGGACGCAAAGAACTAGCGAAGGGAAGATCCAGAGTGCCGGTCCTGATACTGGGCGCAACGAGTCGAATTGCGCAGGCCATCGCGGCGGAGTATGCCGCGTCCGGTGAATCTCTCTACCTGGCTGCGCGTGATCAGGACGAGGCCGAGCGCATCGCCGCGGACCTGCGCGTGCGGCACTCCGCTACGGCCACGGCCGCGGCGTTCGACGCCCGGGACTTCGACAGCCACCCGGCGCTCATAGCGGCAGCAGCCGAGACGCTGGGCGGCATCGACATCGCGATCGTCGCTTTCGGAGAGATGGGCGAGCAGCCAGAGTCGGAATCCGACTTCCGGAAGGCGCTTGCCGTCATCGAGGTCAACTACACGGGTGCGGTGTCGGTCTGCGAGGCGCTCGCAGAGCACATGGCCGCCCACGCGACTGAAAATCGCTCGGGCGTGATCGCCGGCATCTCCACGGTTGCCGGGGACAGGGGTCGGCAGAGCAACTACTTCTACGGCAGCGCCAAGGGAGGCTTCTCCCTGTATTTGCAGGGCCTGCGCGGACGGATGCGGCGCCACGGCGTCCATGTGATGACCGCGAAGCTGGGCTTCGTCGATACCCCGATGACATACGGCCTGAAGACCCGAATCCCCATCGCGTCCCCGGAAGCTGCGGCCAGGGCCATTGTCAGGGGCATCCGGCGCCGCAAGGACACGCTCTACTACCCCCGCTTCTGGCGCTTCGTCATGTTCGCCGTGAAGGCGATCCCGGAGCGCCTCTACAAGCGGCTCACTCTGTAGCTATCGCGTCCGCGGGTTGAAGACGTCGTTCAGGGCGTCTCCGAGCAGGTTCCAGCAGAAGATGAGCGCCCATATGACGGCGATGGGCGCCAGGAGCTGCTCGGGGTGGTTTTGCAATACGGATACGCTGGCTGCGCCGCGGGATGTCACGTCGTTGATCATGAACCCGAGGCTGGGGCGCGGTGGCTGAACGCCGAGCCCCAGAAAGCTCAGAAATATCTCAGAGCCGGCGACCGCGCCTAAGCCAAAGCTTGCGGTGACGATGATCGGTCCGAGTACGTTCGGCAGCAGGTGCGAGAAAATCATTCTGGGCGTCGATACACCGATCGCCTGCGCCGACTCGATGAACGGCATCGCGCGAAGTGAGAGTACCTGGCCTCTCACAAGCCGCATCATGCCGAACCAGCTCAGGGGCAGCAGCGCTATGCCGACAACGAAGAAGTCGACCGCGCCGGATGAGACGATGCCGTCGATTCCGCTCCAATCCTCGAAATCGCGGGTGGTGTTGATGATTCGCGGCCGTAACGTAGCCGCGATGAGAATTATTAATAAGACATCCGGGAACGAAGCGACCACCTCCCCGAACCGCATGACGGACACGTCGAACCATCCCCTGTAGTAGCCCGCGAGCAACCCCAGCGTGACACCAAGCACGAGGCTGCCGGTGACGAGGCCGATCAGGGTGATGATGACGGTAGTCTGAAGGCCCCAGACTACCCGGCTGTAGATGTCGCGTCCCGCCCTGTCCGTGCCCAGCCAGTGGTCCCAGCTTGGACCTTCCTGCGTGACCAGCAGATCGATCTTGTTGGGGTCGTACCTATCGATGAACTGAGCAAAAATGCCGGCGCCGTAGAGGATGAGCAGCACCGTCATGGCCGCCACCGCGATCTTCTTTCGCAGCAGCCTGCCAATGGCGCGCCGAAACGGGGAGTGAGAGCTCTCTTCCCCTTGCCCGGTATCGGGGCCGGTATCAGGCTGGAAAACGTCCTGCAGCGTCTCGGTGGCCATCGTCCCTACCTGTACGTGATCCGCGGGTCAACGATCGCGTAGAGGATATCGACGGCAAGATTGGCCACCACCAGCGCCGTAGCGCCGATCAGCGCAAGGGCTGTGATGACCGGGAAGTCGCGGGAAAAGATCGAGTCAAGAGCGAAACGCGCCACTCCGGGAATGCCAAAGATCAGTTCGACGATCAGCGCTCCGCCAAGCATCCCGGCGATGGAGAACCCGAGGATGGTCAGAACCGGGATGAGGGCATTGCGGGCCACGTGCCGGCGGCGCACGGTGAACTCGCCCAGGCCCTTGGCGCGCGCAGTGCGAACGTAGTCCTGGCCGAGCACGTCCAACGTACTGGCGCGCATCATCCGCGTCATGACCGCGATGCCGGGCATGCCGATGGTCACAGCCGGCAGGATTATGCGGGTATCCCAGAAGCCGCCCCATCCTGAGACGGGTAGCCATGAGAGATTTAAGGCGAATAGGAGGATGAGGGCCGGAGCGAAAATGAAAACGGGCATCGCCAGCAGCACGAGGGTGATGGCGACGATGGTGGGATCGACCCATGTGCCCTGGCGGGTTGCTGCAAAGAATCCGAGTGGCACGCCAATGCCGACGCTGATGGCGAAGCCGGCGAAGAACAGTCTTGCCGAGACCCAGAGCTTTGGCCCCAGCAGTCCGGCAACAGATCTGCCTCTGTAGACGAAGCTGTCTCCGAAGTCTCCCTTGAGCGCGTTGCCTATGTACCTGAAGTAGCGAACCGGGACCGGGTCGTTCAAGCCGCGCTGTTCTCTGAGTCGCTCGGCGCGTTCTTCCGTATAGTTCTGGCCCAGCGCTACCTCGACCGGATCACCCGGGCCATACTCCCCAAGCACGAATACGAAAAGCGATACGGCGACCAGGAGGACCGGCGTCCAGAGGAGTCTGCGGACGGTGTAAGCAAGCATCCCGGGAATTTTGCGGTGTTAGCGGCTCATGTCAAGCCGCGGAACCGCCATTTGCCACTCCTGTCGCTCAGATGTCGCTCAGGCCGGCCCGCTGCCGGCCGGGCGCGAAACCGGTCCCGGATGCCGGCGACGCGGGGCGCAAGGCAAGCGGGACCGGTCACGTCTAACTCGTTATTTGTCGATCCATACGTCACCCAGCTTGGGGACGATGATCGGTGTGAACTTGTAGTCCTTGACGTACGGCTTGATCAGGCCCTTGCCTTCGGTGTCGAACCAGAGCGGAAGCCAGGCGGCCTGGGTGATGATCTCCTGCTCGGCCTGTTGGTAGAGATCGGTCCGCAACTGCGGGTCCGGCTCTGTCCGGGCCCGCTCAACCAGGCTGTCGACGATATCGCTTGAAAAGTTGCCGTGGTTTCCCGGGCTCTCGCTGTGGAAAAGGATGTCCAGGAAGTCCTGCGGGTCCGGGTAGTCGGCCTCCCATCCCAGGCCTCCGAACGCCTGCAGGCGTTCGCGGTTCAGGTCCTGGAGGTAGGTCGCCCACTCAACCTGCTGGATCTCGGCTTCGACACCCAGGACGTTGCGCCACATATCGGCGACAATCTCGACGTCGAGGCTCGGTGAGCCGCCGGTGCCGGGGATCGTAATCACGATGCGAGGCCGGGTTTCAGGGTCCGCGTACTTCGACTCGGCAAGCACGGCGCGCGCGCGCGCTTCAGAGGCTTCCGGATCATCAGGGTCAAATCTCAGGCCTACGATATCGCCTGTAAAGCCGGGGAAGTTGGGAGGCAGGATGCCGTAGGCGGGCAAGACGAGACCGGCGTAAACGGACTCTGCGATCAGTTCCTTGTTGACGGCCAGGTTCAGGGCCTGACGGAACTTCATGTCGTCGAACGGCGCCTTTTCCGTGTTGAACCCAACGTAAGAGATGGAGAATCCGGGCGGGATATTCACCAGGTCCCGATTCAGCGGCTCGTCGGGATCCTGGACTCTCTCGAGGTCTGCCAGGCCAACGCCGGTGATGTCTATCTCATCTGTCTCGTACATGGCCATCGCGATACCGCCGGCAAGATTGAACAGGACCTTGTCGAGATATGCCTTGCGGCCGTTGAAGTTCTCGTTGCGTGTAAAAACGATGCGCTCGCCAACCCTGTAGTCATCGAGCACGAACGGCCCGGTGCCAACCGGCGTGTCCGTCCACCGGTCGCCGCCCGCCTCAACGTTCTCTTGCTTGAGGACAAAGGCAGTTGGGTAGGTGAGCTTGGCGATGAAGTACGGCTTCGCGCCGTCGATCGTCACCTGGAGGGTTCGCTCATCTATGACCTTGATGCCGTTGGATGAGACGGCGTCGCCATCAACGATTGCGTTGATTCCAACGATGTCGCCCAGGTAGACGTCAGCTACGGTGGACTCAGTGTCCGGGTTCGCCGCGCGCTCCCACGACCACTTGAAGTCGGCTGCGGTAATGGGGCTCCCGTCGGAGAATTTCAGGTCCTCGCGCAGGGTAAATGTGTAGATCGTGCCGTCTCCGCTGATCACCCAGCTTTCTGCGAGGTCCGGGACGATCTTCAGCTCATTGCTCAGCTTGACCAGACCGGAGAAGAGCTCCACGACCAGACCGGCGGATGTCGTATCTGTCACCTGGTGCGGGTCCAGTGTTGGCGGGTCTGCCCAGAGACGCCGGAACGTACCACCGGCGCGGGACTCAAAATCGGTGCCCGCTTTCGTGGAAGCGGATGTCGATTCCGTGTCTCTCAGCTCCGGCGCCACCCGGCTGTTATCGCTGCTCGAGGAGTCCCGAGCAACGGCCGCCGGCACCGCGGTTGAAGTGGACGCCACCGAACTCGAGCCCGCGTCACTGCCGCCACAGGCCACGAACGCCACGAGGGCTATGCCGGTAATAATCGGAACTAACTGTTTCTTGGTGAATAATCCCGTGAGTATTCTGTGGGTCATGCGCGCATTCCTATCAACTTCCTCCGCGCCATGCACGACGCGCCAGGCTTCGCGCAATCGAAGCCCGCTGAGGTTCAGGTTCGAGTTGGTGCCCCTCGATGCTGTAACTTACGCCGCAATTCCGGCGCTGGTTTGCCGTCTGCCTCGCTCCTCTATTTTTTCTTATCATCTGGCTGACTATTTTCCCAGCTATGCGGCCACCTATTGGGCTGGGTATTTCGCGGCATCCGATAGCAGATACGCCTCGAGGAGCGGCTGTATGTCGCCGTCAAGCACACTATCCGTGTCTGCCGTCTCGTAACCAGACCGATGGTCTTTCACCATGTGGTAGGGGTGGAGCACGTAGCTCCTGACCTGCCTGCCCCATTCCGGCGACACGTGTTCGCCTTTGATTTTCGCCGTTTCCTCGGCCCGGCGCTGCAATTCCAGGTCCATAAGTCGAGACTGAAGGATCGCCATTGCAATCTCTTTGTTCTGTCCCTGGGATCTCTCATTTTGGACCGAAACGACGAGACCGCTGGGTAGATGGGTAAGCCTGACGGCCGACGAGTTCTTCTGGACGCTCTGGCCCCCGTGGCCGCTGGCGCGGAACACATCTATCCGCAGATCGTCCGGGTCGATCTTCACGTCTTCTACGTCATCGGCTTCCGGCAGCACCTCCACCAGGGCGAATGACGTGTGCCGCTGGTGGTCGGCATTGAACGGAGACTGCCGGACGAGGCGGTGCGTACCGCGCTCTGACCTGAGATAGCCGTATGCGTAGCGCCCATCGACCTGGAGCGTGGCGCTCTTGATGCCCGCCTCGTCACCGGGAGTGGAGTCCACGATGGTGGCGTCGTAGCCTCTCTTCTCTGCCCAGCGCGTGTACATTCGCAGGAGCATCTGTGCCCAATCCTGCGCCTCCACGCCGCCTGCGCCCTGCTTGATGGCGATGAGGGCACTGCGTTCGTCGTACTCGCCGGATAGCTGAAGCGCGAACTCAAGCTTGCCGAATTTTTCTTTTAGCTGCGACAGATCTTCATGAAGCGACGCCTCGATGGAGTCGTCTGACTCTTCGATGGCCATCTCTGCCAGCTCTTTGAGGCTGGTCGCGCCCTGCTCCACCTCGAGCCACGAGTCGACCTCATCGCGAAGGCCTGCGACTTCCTTGAGCTTCTTCTGTGCGCTGCGGTTATCGTCCCAGAACCCGGGCGCGGACGCCTCTTTGTCCAGGACCGCTATGCGTGCTTGCTTGGCAGGAAGGTCAAAGCCCCCCCACGATCTCGGCAATCCGGCCGCCAAGCGTAGACGCCTGTTCGACGATCTCGCGCATTATGCGTGCCTCCTTATCCGAGATAGCGGGGTTCGTGTGCTTCTGTACGTTCCGGGCAATTTGGCGAGCGGGCGCGCAGGCGGCAAACACCTGCCACGGGGTAGTGAGTTGCTTTAACGATTATAAGCCCCCGGCTTTCTGAATACCCTGATTCTGAGGCCAGCTTGAAATAACCTGCCGCCATCCCCCGTAGGTGTGCTTCCCACTCTCGACCCGGCCATCAACGCCCCATTTCCGAGTAGACCCAGTTTACCGCCCGGCCTACCCCGCCTTAGCGTGCTTCTTTAGCCTGCCTTCCGTTCGGCCGCGCTGCAGCTGGCTGAGCACCACTTTGCGCAGCCTGACTGACGCCGGCGACACCTCGAGGCACTCATCCGTCGTGATGAACTCCAGCGCCTGCTCCAGCGAGAGGTTGCGGTGCGCGTCCAGGTGCTCGGTCTGGTCGGCCGCTGCGGCGCGCATGTTCGTCTGCTTCTTCGGCCGTGTGGGGTTTACGTTCATATCGCCCTGCCGCGGGTTCTCGCCCACGATCATCCCCTCGTAGACCGGCGCGCCCGGCCCCACGAAGAGCTGGCCGCGATCCTGCAGGCTCAACAGCGCGTACTCCGTCGTCGGCCCGGGCCGGTCGGCAACAAGGCTGCCTGTGCGGCGGGTGCGAAGCTCGCCGTGCCATGGCTCGTATCCCTCGAAGACGTGGTGCGCGAGGCCGGTCCCATGGGTCTCTACCATGAAGGCGTTGTGCAATCCGATCAGGCCCCGCGCAGGGACGAGGAACTCCATCCGGACACGGCCCTGGCCATGGTTGACCATCTGTTCCATCCTGCCCTTGCGGGCCGACATCATTTTTGCGATGGTGCCCATGTGCACCTCCGGGACGTCGATCGAAAGACGCTCAATCGGCTCGTGCAGCTTGCCGTCGATCATCCGCGTGACAACTTCGGGTTTGCCGACCGTCATCTCGAATCCTTCGCGCCGCATCGTCTCGATCAACACCGCAAGCTGCAGCTCGCCCCGGCCCTGTACCACCCAGGTGTCCGGGCGCTCCGACGGCAACACGCGAATCGAGACGTTGCCGATTATCTCTTTTTCGAGACGGTTCTCGATTAGCCTGGCCGTCAGCTTCTCGCCTTCCTTGCCGACGAACGGCGAGGTATTGATCCCTATGGTCATCGAAATGCTTGGCTCGTCGATCGCGATTGCCGGCAGCGGCCGCGGGTCCTCAGGATCGGTGAGCGTCTCGCCAATCGTCACGTCCGGGAGACCGGCGATCGCGATGATCTCGCCTGGTCCCGCTTCATCGGCGTCGACCCGGCCCAGCGCCTCCGTGACGTACAGTTCGGTGATCTTCACGCGCTCGGTGGACCCGTCCAGGCGGCAGTGCAATATGGCGTCGCCGCGCCTGATTGTGCCGTGCCGGACGCGGCACAGGGCGAGCCTGCCCACGTAGAGGGATGCGTCCAGGTTCGTCACGAGCGCCTGGAACGGGTGATCGTCCTCGTACACGGGCGCCGGGATGTGCCTCATGAGGGCGTCGAAAAGCGGCTGGAGATCCGTGCCCGGGCTATCGAGGTTCATCGTCGCCGTGCCGGCGCGCGCGTCCGTGTAGACGATCGGAAAATCTATCTGGTCGTCGTTCGCGTCCAGGTCCAGGAACAGCTCGTAGACCTCGTTGATGACTTCTTCGATTCGCGCATCCGGCCGGTCGATCT
>JADFPB010000131.1 GCA_022562515.1 Chloroflexota bacterium
CATCGTGGCGCCCTCTTACGAATCGGAAGCGCTCGAAATACTCTCCAAACGCAAGAGAGCGCGAATCCTGAAGATCGAACGGCCGGCGCCGCGTGTGCTGCTGGTCCATTCGATCTCAGGCGGTGTTCTTGTCCAGGCCGTCGACCCCGTCGATGAGGGCCCGGACGACTGGGAGGTCAAGACGGAGCGAGCACCGACCCCGGACGAAGAACGAGACCTGAAATTCGCCCTTTACGCCTGCGCCATGATCAAATCGAACGCCATCGTGATGGCGAAGAACCAGGCCATCGTCGGGATGGGAGCAGGCCAGCCAAACCGGGTTATGAGCGTAGAGATCGCCGCCCGCGTCGCAGGCGAAGAGTCGCAGGGCAGCGTGCTCGCCTCGGACGCCTTCTTCCCGTTCCCGGACAGCATCGAGGCCGCGTTCGCGGCCGGCTGCACCGCCGTGATCGCGCCGGGTGGCTCGATAAGGGACGGAGAAGTAGTCGCGGAGGCCAACAAACGCGGCGTGGCGCTCGTCTTCACCCCCAACCGCCACTTCCTGCACTAGCTTGCCCTCTTCACGCAACAGGAAATTGGCGCTCACAGTCGATGTCGTTATTCCCGTTCTCAATGAAGAGCGCGCACTGCCTGTCTGCATCGGCAAACTGCGCGAGTTCTTCGCCCGCAATCCCGGACCCAGATGGCGCATTCTCGTGGCTGACAACGGCTCGACGGACCGGACGGTCGAAGTCGCCGAGGGGCTAATGCCAGATTCGGACGGCACTCTCGACTCGGGCGACCTGGGCGTCACGCACCTGGAGCTGCGGGGAAGGGGCAGGGCGCTGAAGCAGGCCTGGCTCGAGAGCGACGCAGATGTCCTCTGCTATATGGACGTCGACCTCTCAACAGACCTGAAGTCACTCCCCGAGATAGTCGAGGCGGTAACCGAGGAGGGCTATGACCTGGCGATCGGGTCACGATTGCTGAAGGACTCCGACGTGGTCGGGCGCACCCTGAAGCGGGAGATCACGTCACGCGGTTACAGCCTCCTTTTCAGGGCCATGTTTTTCACCGGGTTCCGCGACGCCCAGTGCGGCTTCAAGGCGATCACGAGAGAAGCGGCGGCTAAGCTGGTTCCGCTGATCAAGGACAACGCCTGGTTCTTTGACTCCGAGCTCCTGATCGTCGCCGAGAAGAACGGCTTCCGCATCAAGGAGATCCCGGTGCGCTGGGTCGATGACCCCGATACGCGCGTGAAGATCATCTCCACGGCGTGGGAGGACCTCAAAGGCCTGCTCAGGCTGCGATTCCGGGGCATCCCGCACCCCGAGCCCTGATCGATCCCCCGCTTGACCCCCTATCTGGCCGCCGATACATTACGCGTGTCCCTACTGATCTGATGCTCCGGTTCCGTTCTGCCCTCGCCAGAAGTGCGTTTCCAGGGGCACTGAGAGGTGCGTCATGAGCAACGTGGTTCTGGTAGTAGATATGCTCCGAGGCTTCCTCGAGGAAGGCTATCCGCTCTACTGCGGCGATGACGCCAGGGCGATCATTCCCAGGGCCCGCGCGGTGATAGAGCGCGAGCTGGCCGCCGGGGGAAGTGCGATCTTCATCGCCGACAACCACGACCCGGATGACCTCGAATTCGAGACGTTTCCCCCGCACTGCATCCGGGGCAGCATAGAGTCGGAAGTCGTTCCTGAACTGGCTGATCTCGTCGAAACCTATTTACCAAAGCGGCGCTACAGTGCCTTTTTCGATACAGACCTTGAGGAGAGACTGAAGAAACTCGAACCGGATAAGGTGATCATTGTCGGCGTCTGCACAGACATATGCGTCATGCACACCGCTTCAGACGCCCGCAATCGCGATTACACTGTGGAGGTTCCTGTAGACTGCGTCTCCAGTTTCGAGGAGATGGCGCACAACAATGCGCTTAAACATATGAAATCAATACTGGGCGTGACGCTGATGGCCTCTGAATCGGCGCCCACTTAGCACGGGAGTATCCGGCTGAATCTTGGACCCTTCGGTCCCCCGGCATTGCACAGCCGCACACAGTCCATGACAACCCGCGATTTTGAAATAGGCAACTCGCTGCTCGTCGGCGATACTGCGGACGTTTACTTCCACCGCACGATGACAATCTTGCGGAACGAAGGGATGAATCCGGAAGTCGTCATGGAGTTCACCCCGGAGCGGGACGGCGTGCTCTCGGGAATCAACGAGGTTCGCTCGCTACTGACAAAGGTGCTGCCGGAAACAGGCCGCGAGGTGTGGGCGCTCGAAGAGGGCTCCGCGATCAACAGCGGCGAAGTATCTCTGCGTATCCACGGTCCATACGTTTCGTTCGGATTGTACGAGACGGCTATCTGCGGCATTCTGGCCTCCTGCACGGGATGGGCCACGGCCGCCCGCGAGTGTGTTGAAGCTGCTCAGGGAATCCCAATCGTCTCGTTCGGCGCCCGGCACGTGCACCCCTCTGTGGCAGGCATCATGGAATACGCTGCGGTGGTTGGCGGATGCGTCGCTCCATCATCAGTCCTGGGCGCTCGTCTGACCGGCCTGACCCCCTCCGGGACCATGCCCCACTCCCTCGTTCTCATCATGGGCGACACCGTTCGAGCAGTCCAGGCGTTTGATCGCCACATGCCGCCGGAGACGCCCAGAGTGGCCCTTGTCGATACGTTCCACGATGAAGCGGAAGAGGCTCTGGAAGTGGCCCGCGCGATGCGTGAGAAACTCCGGGGCATCCGGCTGGACACGGCAAAGGAGCGCGGAGGCGTCACTACAGCGCTGGTGCACGAAGTCCGGGCCAGGCTGGACCAGGCGGGATTCAGTCATGTCGACATCAGCGTCAGCGGCGGCATGACCCCCACCCGCATTCGTGAGTTCGTCGAGGCCCAATCACCGGTTAACGTGTTTGGAGTTGGCTCCTTCATCTCCGGAGCGCACCCCAATAACTTCACCGGGGATATCCACGAAATAGAGGGACGTCCGATCGCAAAGCGCGGCCGCATCCCCGGCATCACGCAAAACGGACGGCTGGGCCGGGTTCTTTAGGTTTTCTGGGCTTCGGGGGTTTTGGGGGCCCGGCGAACCAGCTCCACCCTTATCGCGGACGTTGTGCCGGGAGTCACCCGCGCCCAGTGCGCGGGACGGTAGCCGACCACCCAGGCAATGCCGCGGCCGGGCCCGGGGGCCTCGACGGCCTCAACCAGGGGGATCCTGTCCCGCCACTCACGCGGTACCCGCTCGTCTACGAAGAAGTCCTGGATCTTCTTTTCGCCTTCCATTCCAAGCGGTTGAAATCGATCCCCGTCCCGGCGCGAGCGCACAAGAAAGTCCCTGCCGGTCACATCGGCGTCCAGATATGCCACTGACGCATCGTGGACCATCGATTCGATCGGGGGCGCTTCCTCCGATGCGACCAGATCGTGAGTCTCGCCGATTCGCGCTGAGCCCGGAACCCGCAGCGACGCCGAGCCCGTCCACACCGGATACGGGCAATCGTCGGTCCCGGCCGGTGTTCCGGCACGCTCTATCAGCAGAGCTTCGTAGTCCAGCCGGGCCTGGACCCCGGCGGGAAGGTTCAACTTCGCCCCCGTGCGACCCTCCAGCAAAGCAAGAGACGAGTCGACATGAACTGCCGCTAACTCGTCCCCGGAGTTCGACCCCGGGTTTGATTCCGGGTTGGACAGGGCCTGATGAGCCCGCATCAGAAGACGCGATGAGATAGCCCGGTCGAGGGCGGACAGGGCTGCGCGGTCAAATGAGATCGACCGATCTGGCTCCTGGGTGGCGATACGGTCCCATGCCCGCTGCGTTTCCTGCTCCAACCACTCGACATCGACCGCTACGATGTCTGCCAGCCGGGCGATGGCGCCCGACGCGTCCGGGTTGATCTGCTCCAGCTCCGGCAGGACCCTGTGCCGTATCCGATTCCGCGGTATCGAGACGTCTTCGTTTGAGGAGTCACGCCGCGGTCTTATGCCACTCTCGGCACAGTATCCCTCCGTGTCGGCCCGCCGCATAGCCAGCAATGGCCGCACGACCGTAAGTTGGGTTCCGCCCGAGCGAGGCAGCTCCGTGCGCCGCCGCATTCCGGATATCCCCCGCAGCCCGCTCCCTCGTGTGGCATGAAGCAGCACCGTCTCCGCCTGGTCATCCAGCGTATGGGCCGTCGCGACCGCCTGTGCTTTCTGTTCTATCGCGACGTGCGCCAGGAAGTCGTACCTCAACTGCCGAGCCGCGACCTCCATTGAAAGTCCGCGCTCGGCGCGGTACTGGTTGACGTCTCCCGTGCCCATCGCGAGCTCAATGCCGCGTTCTCTGCAAAAATCCGTCACGTAGCGCGCGTCTCCCTCGGATTCCGGGCCGCGCAGACGATGGTTGAAGTGCGCGGCGACCACTTCCGGCGCTACTTCCGGATGCGCACTCCTCAGGCTTAGCAGGCCGATGAGCAATGCCATCGAATCCGGGCCGCCCGAAACGGCGGCTATCAAGGTCCGGCCGGGAGCAACGCCGGCGGCCGAAAGGCCTGCCAGAAGGCGTCTCTCAAAATCTCGCGTTCCAGTCATGATCAGAACTTAGTCCGACTCGCGCTCATCGCCTGCGATCTGGACCGGGACGCGCACCGACACCCTCAGGATCTTGTTCCCCTCGACAGCGGTGATGCGGAATCGCAGATCGTTGTAACGGAACCTGTGGCCCGCCTCCGGAATCTGCTGGATGTTCTCAAGAACGAATCCGGCGAGCGTGCTGTAATCGCCATCCGGGATGTCTAGTTCGAGCCGGTCATTCACCTCGTCAATCGACATCCCACCGTCCAGTTCAAACGTATTCTCACCGATGCTGGATATGCGCTCGGAAGGGCGGTTGCCCTCCTCACCGGTGCGCCCCACAATCTGCTCGAGAATCCTTGTCAGGGTCACCAGGCCTGCAATGCCGCCATACTCGTCGACGACAAGCGCCATCTTGTGGCCACCGGTCTGGAGCGTGGTGAACAGGTTGCTGAGGTCGCTCGACTCAGGAACGAACATGGGGCTGCGGGTAAGATTTGTGACGGGCCGGTCGAGATCCTCCGGGTGCTCGGAAAGCGACCTGAGAACGTCCTTGATCGACAGAATGCCGACCACCTCGTCTTCATCGTCTTCGAACACCGGGAACCGTGTGTGCTGTGTGGACTGGTAGACATTCAGGAAGTCGCGCACAGATGTTCCCGCCTCGACCCACACGACCTCGTTACGCGGGCTCATCACGTCTGAAACCTGCATCTCACCGAATCGGAACACCGACTCCAGCATTTCCCCCCGAGTGGCGGCCACGGTACCTTCCTCTTCGCCGACGTCGATGAGCATCCGAAGCTCGCTCTCGGTCACGGTAGGGGTCATCAGGGCCTGTTTACCGCCCATCAAATAGACGACGAAGCGGGGGACAGCCGCCAGAAACCAGACCGCCGGCGCCGTCACCGCCATCAGGAACAAGATCGGGCGCGCCGAGATAAGCGACCACCGCTCGGAGATCGTCATGGCAACCGACTTCGGCGTGATTTCGCCGCCCACGACAATGATCACTGCCGCCAGCGCGGCCGCCCCCGCAACCACGGCGCCGTTGTTCTTGCCCATGATGGTTATCGCGAGGCTGGTGGCAACGGCGGTGATCATGATGTTCAGTACGTTGCCGGTGAGAAGGATCGCGCCGAAGAACTTTTCGTGTTCCTCGGTGACCTTCACCGCAGCAAGCGCTCTCCTGTCACCTTCCCCTGCGAGGCGGCGCATGCGCACCTTGTTGACAGAGATAAGCGCAGCCTCGGAAGCGCTTATGAACGCGCTGCCGATCACGCCGATGATGATTACGACGATTGCAATCGCCAACTTCGGGTCCCTTCTGCGAAGCATCCCACACGATCGTCCGGCGGGTGCTCATGCGGGCGCGCAACCACGCGCTCGTACAGAAAAGTCTAGCGCAGTGGCCGGTGAGGCCTCACGACAGGGGGCTGGCGGCTATTCGAATGAACTTCAGGCGATTCTCAGGCGCCCTCGGACTTTTCAGCGTTTTCAGCCGCCACCGCCTCGCCTGCCTCTGAAGCCGTCGGAGGCGCAAATGACAGCCGGATGGCCTGCTCGATCTCATCGCGCGTGTCGGTGTTAGACATGAGGAACTGGCGGGAAGCCTCGCGTCCCTGGCCAAGCCGGATCTGGCCGAACGAGAAGAACGAGCCGCTCTTCTTGAGGATGCCTTCCTCGACGCCCAGGTCGAGGAGAGCGCCTTCCTTGCTGATTCCCTGGTCGAAGAGAATCTCCAGCTCCGCAGTTTTGAACGGCGCTGCAACCTTGTTCTTCACGACGCGGGCCCTTATCCGGTTGCCGATCATCTCGTTGCCGACCTTGATCCCCTCTATCCGGCGCAGATCTATCCGGACGGAGCTGTAGAACTTGAGCGCACGGCCGCCGGGAGTCACTTCTGGACTTCCGAAGAAGACGCCAATCTTCTCTCGCAACTGGTTTATGAAGATGATCACCGTACCGGTGCGTGAAACGGAGCCGGTGAGCTTCCGCAGGGCCTGCGACATCAGCCGCGCCTGCAGGCCGATATGGGTAGCACCCATCTCGCCCTCCAGCTCTGCCAGCGGCACCAGCGCCGCAACGCTGTCTATGACGATTACATCGAGTGCCCCGCTTCTCACCAGATAGTCGGTGATCTCCAGAGCCTGCTCTGCGGAGTCGGGCTGTGAGATGTAGAGCGAATCGATATCGACGCCGCAGACGGCGGCGTAAGCCGGATCCAGTGCGTGTTCTGCGTCGATGAACGCCGCCGTGCCGCCGGCGCGCTGCGCCTCTGCGATGATGTGCGAGGCGAGCGTGGTCTTTCCACTCGATTCGGAGCCAAAGATCTCTATGACTCGCCCGCGCGGCACGCCGCCGACCCCAAGCGCGATGTCCAACGCTATCGAGCCCGTCGGTATCGCCTTGACGGACTGCATGTTCGACTCGCTCATCTTCATGATCGCGCCGCGGCCAAACGCCTTCTCGATCTGTGCCAGGGCAAGGTCCAGCGCCTGCTCCCTGTCACTGCCGGTGCCGTTGCGGCCGGGTTCGATTTTCTTGAGTTTTGAAGAAGGCATTTCTACAGATCCTGGCGCTGATGCTTGTGGACGTGGTTACAACGATACAAAGGCCTGAGCCCGGGTGAGCCTAGCACATCTGTTCTACCTGCTCAATGCTGCCGTGGCGCAGGGGGTGAATCAGGCCACGATGTGGCATGCTTAGACTCCGATCATAATGGTCGCATCAATACGGCCACCTCGAGGGCGGTATCCTGTAGACAACACGAAGTTCCGTTGGGAATTGAGCCTTGAGCGCGTTAGTCGGCAATTGATTCAGCTTGGGAAACTCCATCGACCTCATAAAAAGCAACGGACCCATCGTCTATACCATCGGGCACTCAAGCCACACGCTTGAGAACTTTCTATCTCTTCTTGAGGACCGTTCGATAGAAGTTGTAATTGAAACCCGGTCGGTACCTCGGTCTGGGTACTCCCCCCACTTCAGTGCGGAGCCCCTCCAATCAGCTTTGGAGAAGAACGGCATAGAGTACCGGCCCTGGGGGAACGCTCTGGGTGGCAAACCTGTAAGCAGCCGGTTTTACGATGACGAAGGCTATGTCCTATACAGCGAAATCGCCGCCACCGAGGAGTTTCAAGAAGCGCTTGATCGCATTGGAAGCGAGGCCCGGCGCAAAAACATTGTGGTTATGTGCAGCGAGGAGAATCCGGCCAACTGTCACCGTCACCTCCTTATCAGCCGTGTTCTTGGTGAAATGGGCGTTGAGATCATTCATATCCGTGGGGACGGAAGCCTGATGTCTGACGAAGAGGTCAGTGCCGCCGATTCAGACGAGAGTGGACAACTGGCGTTGTTCGATGATGATTCGGAGCAGGAATGGAAATCTACACAATCGGATTCACAAAGAAGTCGGCGCGGGAATTTTTCGCGGCACTAAGAGATGTTCAGATCCGGACGTTGATCGACGTCCGGCTCAACAACAAGTCACAGCTCGCCGGGTTCACAAAACAGGCCGACCTTGAGTACTTCCTGGCAGAGATCTGCCTGGCTCGGTATGTCCATGAACCGCTTCTTGCCCCGACAGACGAAATGCTGAAAGCCTATCGATCACAAGAGATCAGTTGGGATGACTACGCGCAGAAATATCGTGAATTGCTAGTATCAAGAAATGTAGGCGATCAACTGGA
>JADFPB010000132.1 GCA_022562515.1 Chloroflexota bacterium
CCGATCGTCAATCGGTGTCCGACGATCAGCACAGACGTCTGGGGATGAAGCGACCGCAATTCCCACGCGGCCTCGAAAGCGCCACCGGGGAGAATATCGAAGTCAAGCACAGCGATATTCGCCTTATGGGACAAACATAGATCAATGACTTCCTCTGCGGAGGTCGTGGCGCCGACCACCCTCAGTTGCTCAAAAAAGGAAAGTCCAGCTTCATATGCGTCCAGGTCAAGTTTGTCCCGGTCTGTGATGACTACAGTGGGCTTGATGTTGCCCGTCTGGTGCCACGAACGGGGTGATAGATCGTCCGTCACGATCACCTGTCCTGACATTGTTCGCCTCCTAATCCCTGACTATCGGTCGCGCACCAATACTTTTCAGGCCACATTCACGCCGCCAAATATTCAGCTTTGGTGAGTGATTCCAACCCAATCCCAAACGGTTCAGCAGCTAACCGGATCGATTCCTGATCACTCTGTCGCTTGGCGTACTGAATCGGCCCTGCCAGGATTCTTTTGACTATGGACTTGGTCATATGCTCAATCGCCAACCGCTCCGCAGGGGCCAGAGTAGAGAGGCGTGATGCGGTTCGTTCCAGTTCTGAACGTCTGATGTTTTCTGCTAATAGCGCCAGTTCTCGCACAAATAGCTCGCCAGGAGCGGATTCGGTGGGAAATTTGAACCTGGCAGTCTCCTGGATTACCAGTTCCTCCGCCAAATTGAGGATTTCGGATGGCATTTGCCGACCAGGTGGGGGGTTCTGTAATTCATCGATGTCTATCAATGTGATCCCATCGATGTCGCCGCCGCCCGGCTCGACATCGCCGGGCACAGCAAGATCGACGATGACCAGCGGGTGATTGGCCCTGGCCCGCATAGTCTCTCTCAGCAACTCCCTGCTCAGGATCGGGGAATCTGAGGACGTACAGGTGAAGACGATATCGACGGCCACCAGTGAGTCAGGCATCTGTGAAAACGCGATCGGATAGGCATCAGCGCGTGAGCTAAGGGATTCTGCCTTCTCAAGGCTCCTGGATGTGATGAACTGAGCCGCCACGTCTTTGCGTTGGATACCAAGAGCGATCTCTTCACCGATATCCCCCGCGCCTATCGTGAATACGCTTTTGCCTGGATAACCGCCTGAGCTGGCTTCGGCTGCCGCTATCGCCAGGGTGGCGATTGATGGCGGTCTTGCTGATATGCCCGCAGTCCGCCTGATCCGCCGGCCGGCTCGAATAGCGTGGTGGAAGAGCTCTGTAAGAGAAGGTGAACAGATACCGAGGTCTGCGGAGCAGGCAAACGCATCGGAGATCTGACCGACGATGTGTGGCTCACCGATGATCGCGGACTCCAGCCCAGTGGCGACGCGAGTGAGATGGCTGACCACATCTTTTCCGTGCAAGACGTATGCCTCATCGACATTCAGTCCGCCGCCTGATTTGTCCAACGCTGCGAGGCATGCACGGATCTCTTTCTCGGAGGTGGCCTCACCGTCAGTTTCGGCATAAATTTCCGTGCGGTTGCATGTAGAAAGTATGGCGAGCCCAATGAATCGGCTGCTCAATGACCCGAGGCTGTGTTCCAGGTCTTCCGGGTTGATTTTGAAGTCTCCAACTCGATTCATTGGCGCCGTCTTGTGACTGATGCCTGCAACGAACACTGTCATTGTTTTCCTCTTTGATCCCCTTCTGGTGATCCCCTTTTGGTCCCCTCTGATCATGGCAGGGTTGGCGGTTCCGGCAGAAGCCCACGTTCGTGGTTTCTGCCGGAACCGCCCATTCCCATGGCCGGCGTGCGATGCCCCGCGCAATCGCCCCTCTCCCGGTAATTTCAGCTAGATGGCCAGCGCCGCCTTCAGATCGTCGGCCATCTGCGCCAGCGATTCGGCGTTCGCGACTACCTGCTGTACCTGTGCGCTCATCTCCTCGGACGAACTCGAGAGTTGGCCGGCCGCGGCTGCGTTCTGCTCGGTGACATCGCGGATGTTTTCAATCGAGGTAGTCACCTCAGAACTTGTCGCCGACATCTCCTCGGTGGCGGCGGTATTCTCCTCGACGATCGCAGAGACCTGTTCCATGTTGGACACCAACTCATCCGCGGATGCGGAGACTTCTTCCGAAGCGGCTGAGATCTGCTCAATCTGCGTCGATACACCGGACACTGCGGTCAGAATGGCCTCCAATGACGTCCCCGCCTCTGCGGCAAGTTCCACGCCATCATTGGCTTCCTTCGTTCCCTCTTCAGTTGCTTTGATGGATTCCTCAACGCCCTTCTGAACGCCTTCAATCAAACCGGCGATTTCCTTCGTGGCATCTGTAACCCGCTCAGCCAGGGTTCGAACCTCATCGGCGACGACCGCAAACCCGCGACCCTGTTCTCCGGCTCGTGCCGCCTCGATCGCCGCGTTGAGTGCTAACAGGTTGGTCTGGGCCGCGATATCGTCAATCACGGCGATGATCTTTCCAATCTCGGCGGACTGTTCGCCCAGTTCTCCAATTCGCTCTGAGGCCGAAGACACAGCGGCCTGGATTCGACCCATACCGTCTACTGTCCGCTTCACCACATCAGAGCCTTGTTCGGCGGCGCTGATTGCCTCTTTAGAGCCGTCGGCGGCACCCTGCGCGTTCTGCGCCATCTCCTGCGATGCCTCAGAAACCTGCTTGACGATCTCAGTCGCCTGTCCGATGCGGGTCGCCTGCTCCTGAGAGCCTTCAGCTATCTGAGTGATCGCGTCAGAGAGTTGCTGGATTGACTTCGTAGTGTCGTCGACCCCCTGGCTCTGCTTTTCGGCGCCGGTGGCAACTTGCTGACTGGCTGAAGCCATGCTCGAAGCTGACTCGCCCGATTGGGTTGCGGCCGCGTTTAGTTGGCCGCTGGCCTCCGCAAGGTCCTGGGCCGTTTTGCCGACCCGCTCGATGATGGGTCGGAACAGGCCGTCGATGTAGTTATCCATGATCAAGGCCTGGTCGAAGTACATCAATTTCTTGATGGCAGTGATGGCCTTTTTCGCCTTCCCCTTCTTGAAGCGGAAATGGCGTTCGATCATGGGAAACAAGATCTCGTCATACAGTTGGTATGACGCGACGTAAAGCTCTGGCGTTACGCCAATCCTGGCATGAAGCTGCCCGATGCTGATGCGGTGGTTCGCATATGTCATATCGGGAGTGCCGTTGAAAAACATCAGAGCGTATCCACCCTGAGCGGCCTCAAGTCCCGAGCGCGATGCATTGTTCCGTTCGGCAACTTTCACAAAGTCCGGGTTGGCATAGCTGCGGTCATAGAAGAGCCTCGCGAACTCCTTGACGGTCGTCTCCGCCCAGGTGCGAAGCGAACGCAACAGTTCTGCCTCTGCTGGCGTCCACCCGATGAAATCGAGGCGTTTTTGTATATCAGCGTCCGTGAAGGTTCGGCCGGTTTCGGTCTTCGGCGCCTCTGTCTCGGTAGTCATGACTGTGTCCCCCTGATTACAGGCGCGGTGATTCTCTGCGCCTCCCACTCTCTGGAAAAGGGTCCGCACAATCGGCGAATGTCGTGTATCCCTTTATCCAATTAACAGGCTCGGTGTTATAACCGTAGGCGGACAGGTAGATACAACCGTAAGTCACGGGCGGAAACCGGCATATATATGACGCATAATAACGGTGAATGATGCGTGACGATACCCACGTATATAGAGGCGTTCCACCCGGGTCTGAATCTATCTTTACAAGTTGCTTGAAATGGTTCTGCTGCACGGCTAGTGTGGCAGGTTGGGCCATCATTAAATGTCACGTTATTTATACGACATCCAGACGGGAGTGCGGTACAGGTTCCAGGTCCAATGCATCCCGCTGGCGCAGCCACTCCTCTGATGGTCCAGGTAGGACACCGGGAAAGCGGACCGAGAACGTGGTTCCCCTTCCCAGCTCACTGGAGACGTCTATCGTTCCGCCATGTAATTCGATAATCGATTTGACGATCACCAGGCCAAGTCCCGTGCCCGGCTGTGAACGAGTAGCCTCGTTGTCCACACGGAAAAAGGGTGTGAAAAGTTGTTGCTGATCGCTCTCAGCTATACCAATCCCATCGTCCTGCACGTCAAATAAGAGCGACTCTCCGTCGCAGTTCCATCGCAATCTGATCGTCGCTCCATCGGGCGAGTATTTCGATGCGTTGGTCAGAAGGTTGGACACCACTTGAACGATCCGGCCTCGATCCGCGCGTATCCAGATATCCGGGGACGATGAATCAAGGTGTAAGGACTGATGTTTCGCGTCTAAAAGAGGAGCAAAAGAGCTTGTAATATCGCGGAGCGCGTCTTTCCATGAAAACTCATACACTTCGAGGTTGAGCTGGTCCATGTCAATCCGTGAGACATCCAGGAGATCTTCAATCAATAAATTCAATCTTCGGCCACTTTTGCGAATAACGTCGAGTTGCCCGAGTTGGGAATCTGTAAGATTACGTGCGCGATTCCGACTGAGTATGTCCGTGAAAGCGAGCATCGCCGTCAAAGGTGTGCGAAGTTCATGTGACACCGTGGAGAGGAACTTGCTTTTGAGGCGGTTCATACGGATTAACTCGCCGGCCTCAGCTTCTATCTGAGCTAACCGAATAGCCTGCTCATGCGTCTGTGCGTTTCTGATCGCCGGTGTCACTTGTCCAGCGATCAGTTGCAGGAGTTCCAGATCCTGATCGGTGTAGGCGTTCTCCTGGACGGTTCTCAGCGCTATGAATCCGAGAACCCACGACTGGGGAGCGCCGAGAGGCGCCATTACCAGAGAGCCGAGTCCAGTCAGATCCTGACCGGGTATCAATGTGGAAAGCGCGCCGTTCTTGCCAATCAGCTTCGAGCCCCAGGCCCAGGGATCGGTAGCGTAATCGGCAAAATCATGCCAGCAATCATCATCAAGCGGAATTTTGACTGGCCTCCCAAGCGCTGTATTACCTGCTCCAACTCCTTCTTCGTAAACGAGCGTCATCGCCCGCTCATCCTGATCCAACAAGACAACTTCGAAACGATCAAATGCCAGGATATGACTGAGCTCGGCAGCCAGGCGTTGCACAACCGCGGTGAGCTCAAGATCTTGACTCACGGAGTGACTGACGGAGGCGATCAAACGCCTCGTATCCGCCTCCCTTTTGAGTTCTCTGAATCGGGCGGCGTTCACCATAAGATTACTGATGTGGGTGGCGACTTCTCGCCCGATCTGCAGTTGGCGTGATGAGATACGCCTCGGGTCATGAGACGAAGAGACTAGAAGTCCGACGACTTGTTCACCAGAAAACAGCGGTAGGAACAGGTGTGAGCGGTAGTAACGGAGAGAAGGCAGAGTGAGATTGAGTTCCAGAATCTCTTTCGATGTGTCATGATCCAGCGCCACCGGGGCGGCATTGGCGATGACCCACTCAAAGAGGGAACCCCTGGTTGGCTTCTGTGCGTTCGTTCTTCCGGTTCGTCCGTTTTTGGCCCAGTTGAACAATAAATTCGCGATATCGCCATTGGACTGAACGTCGAATACCTGAAGCCGATCAGATCGCAGAAGACCGCTGATCAGTTCCGCTCCGGCGTTCAGTGAATCATCAAGGTCCGGGGAACGACTCAGCAGTTCCCCAAGTTGGGCAAGCGATTGAACCTCTTCAGCATGGCGTCGCTCTCGATCGGCCATTCGAGAATTTACGATCGCACCCGAGATCTGGGCTGCTATCTGCTCGCCGATCAATATGTCGCGGGCATGGAAGGCGGCCGGGTTCCTGGATCTGAAATTGATTGTTCCGATGACATTCCCATTCCAGATCATCGGTATTGCCAGGAACGATCGAAGTCCGGATTCCAGAGCCGACTGCATCAGTTCGGAATCAAACAGTTTGGCTTGTTCATTTGAGTTCACGCAGACCGGCTGCCGCAACTTTAATATCAGGCTGCTAAGGCCGCTGTCCATACCGTGAACCGAACCGGCCTCCTGTCCGGCGATATGAGTACCCGCAACAAAAACGTTTTGAATGGTCCCCAATTCATCATTTTTGTAAGCCAGCACCAGCCGATCTGCTGGAATCAAGGAAAGTGCCAGCTCGGCGAACCGCTCATAAGTGTCTTCGACACTTGGAGATGCGGTCACCACCCTTCCAATCTCGGCCAGAATCTGCCGCTGTTCGGAGTCGCGGGCCACATCAGCGGCCAGCAAGGCGTTTGAGATCGCACCGCCGATCTGTGCCGCCACTTTCGAGAGGAGTAGTGATTCGGCGCTGCCAAAAGCGTTGACTTTGTCTGCTACGAGCATCAACGAGGCGACCGGCCTGCCGTTTGACATAACGGGTAAGGCCAGAATCGACCTGACCCCATCATGGACCGCAGATCGAATCCCGGGATACCGATCAATGATCGCGTTGCCCGGCTCGACATCCACAACAACTGGCAGACCCTGGATTATCGCCGATCCAGCTATCGTCTCTGAAAGTGGGATGGCCGCTCCCTCAACAATCTCGACCTCGCCTTCTGAGGCTCTATAGATCGCGGTGATAAATTCCTGTTCAGGATCAATGACATCCAGAGACAACCAGCGATACTCAACAATTTTCCTGAGACTGTGGTCGATCCGCTCCATCACTATCTTGAGGTCCAGGGACCTGGTTACCTCTTTAGATATTTCTCCGAGAACTCGGAGCTCGTCTCCCTGCCTTTTGATCTTCTCGCTAAGTAGGCTCTTTGCCAGGGCGCCTGACACGATCGCGCCAATCCGCGCCATGACGGCGCCATCCTGGGCCGAGTATGCATTGTGGACGTCTGAACTGATTCCCAGGGTGCCAATTACGGTTCCTTCGGATATCAACGGTACGGTCACATGCGATACCAGGCTGTTCTTTATGCCCCGAGTAAGGTTGGGAACATTTGACGATAATGCTTCCACGTTTGAATCATCGCTAACGAGGACGCCGGACCCTTCAAGCGCGAGTTCATGATTGGAGCCGGTCAGGGGATATTCGATCCCCACCCGAGTATCGTCGGACTCCAGCCCGAACAGACTGATTACGGTGGCTGTGCCTGTCGTCTGGTTTACCTGTGAAACAAACGCCCGCGTGATGGGGAAATGCTCGGCCAAGAGTTTTACGCTGGCATCGAAGGCGTCTTGAAATTCCGGGTACTTGCTGAACGCGGTTCCGACATCCGCAATTAATTGACGCTCCAGGGCGACGCTTTTGAGCTTGCGGGTTGCGTCCCAATTCGCAATTGGGCCGGCCAGCTGGGCGGCGATCCGCTCCCCCAGACGAACACCATTGCCGTCGAATGCACGATCCTTCTCCGACCACCACGTAATGAATCCAATCGGACTTCCATGGGCGATCAGGGGAACGATGAGGATGGATTGGAATCCGAGGTCGCGATACGCCTTTGCCAGCTCGGAGTCATTGGAGGCCGATTGGATCATCGCGTTGTCGATGACACGCGGCTCACCGGACTTCATGACATCCTGAATTACTGACTTGATACCATCGTCTATCTGGATTTGACCTGCTTTCGGCAGCCTTCTTCCGATACGGGCGACAGTGTCGATGCGCTGTGTCTCAGAATCGATGACCGATACGGCTGCGCGAGACGCGGGGAGCAGCCGCTGTGACAAATCAAAAACGCTGTCGAGGGCGCTATCCAGATCACGCAGATCACCTGCGAAACGTCCTATTTCCGCCAGTAGCCCAACTTCGTTAGCAAGAGACGCGGTGGCCGCGTGCAGTTCCGCGTTGGCGATCGGGCCTGCTATGTGGCTGGCAATCCGATCGCCGAGGGCCGCGTGCCGAAAATCATACGCATCTGGTTTTTTCGAAAACAGCTTGATCACGGTTATCACGCGGCCGTCCCACCGGACCGGGAGTCTTAGAGCTGATCTAATTCCGGCTGCAGAGGCCTGTCGCCAGAGCGGTTCGGTCCCCTCAAGTTCCTGAACATCGCTCGTCGAAAGGATTCGCGGTCCTTCCAGATTCTTGAGTTCGATCCCTGTCTGCTCTGAGATAGGAAGGGCCGCTCCAATGCGGATTCTCCCCGGGTTTAAGCCGTACTGATAACCCAGTATCCAGACATCCCTCGCCGCGTCAAAATGAAGCACCGTAAACCGGTCATATGGGATATGGGCGGTGATCTTGAGTCGCACCAGGTCGAACAGTTTGGCGAGGTCCAGGGTCCCACCGGCGGCACGGGCAATTTCAGAGACCACGAGGGCCTCATCCCTCGCAGTGCTCGCAGCGA
>JADFPB010000133.1 GCA_022562515.1 Chloroflexota bacterium
GCCGCTGAAAAGCCCCGTTGCCGCAGGTCAGCGGCGATCTCGCGGGTTTCGTCCGGGTCGTCGCCGAACAGCACGCTTGCATACGGTAGCTTCGGATAGGGCTTCTCGTAGCCGAGTAACTTGTAGACCGGCTCGCCGAGATGCTTGCCGACGAGGTCCCAGAGGGCGATGTCCACGGCCGCCACGGCGTGGTCGAGCTGCTGCACGTCCAGGCCGTAAGCGCCGGCCTTCTCGCGCAGGCGGCGAACATCTTCTGGTGATTCCACCGTCTCGCCGATGAGGGCGGAGTTAATGTTCATGATGTTCACGTGCGACATCGGCATCACGTATGCGCTCAGCGAAACGAGCGGCGACGAGTCGCTCTCGCCCCAGCCGTAAAGGCCGTTATCGGCGCGAACCCGGACAAGCAGTGAGTCCTGCGTGCCGTCCGCTGTCGCCTTGATCTCCGGCAGAGCCACGTAAAAGAGGTCGATCGCTTCGATTTTCATGCGTGGCAATGTACCGCTCATGTGGGCGGCAGGCAACGGGCATGTCGCCGTACGGGCGGCGAAGCTCAGACGGAGGCGCCGGGAAGCCTGCCGTCTTCGTCAAGCTTGATAGCGCCGGAAAGGCCCTGGAGCATCTCCGCGGCCTCCCGTGCGCGCGGCGCGGCGACCTTGAGCATCGCCTGGCCCATCAGAGGGCCCAGAGTCGCGCCAAGAAAAGTGCTGCCTCCGAACTTGCGCAGGCCGCTTCCGCCCATCGAGTAGTCGATGCCCTCGTCTTCGAGAATCGAGCGCGCGATCGCGATGGCAGTCTCATCGGTAGTGGCCATCACGACGATCTCTTTTTTTTGTGATTCCCGAATGCTGCGCTCTCCGGTCGGGTGATCCAGCCAGGTGATCCAGTCGAGTGTTCTGACGTCATGAATACGATACAACGTGTGCCGGAGGGTTCGTTTAGCGGTTTTTAGCCCGATTACGCCCGCCACGTCATCAGGTCCGAGATGGCGGCCAGTAATCGGTCGAGTTCCTTGAGATCGTGGCGGTCCATTCCATGTCTGCCGGGAGAGCGCACCGTTGCCGACTCGATGACGCCCCGGCGCACGAGGACCTCCTTGAACGCCTCGACGCCGTAGACGTTCTCGAAGCTGATCAGGGGGAGCACGCGGTTGTGGTCGGCGCGCCCGCCATCCAGATCGCCGGCCTCCAACTTGTTCCAGATCGCCGAAAGCACGTCGGCCATGTGGGATGCGGGCATATTCCCGCACTGGCCGCGGTTGAACTCGGCGGGAATCCAGCGCCCGCTGGTTCCGCCCATGACGCCCTTGCATGCGTCGCCTGCGTTCTCAATCACCTGAGTCGTGACCTGGCCGGCATACGTCGTCTCCTCCTTCAGGTAATCGACATTTGGCGAGTTGCGCATTACTTTGACGAGTGTCTCAGCGTCCATTCCGTAGCCCAGGTTGTGGTTCTGGATGAACACCGGGATGGACAGGGCGCGTCCGAGGTCGTCGAAAAACTTGATCGCCTCATCGCGGCTGGGCGCGCGACCGTGCGGCGGCATGGCGATGACGGCATCGGCGCCGGTGTCCTGGGCGTGCCGGGACAGCGCGATCGTGTGCGAGGTTGATACGCCTGTCACGCCGACCACCACTGGAATACGTCCGTTCGAGATCGCAACAGCGCGTTCGGCGATGACGTGCCGCTCGCCATCATCGAGCGCCTGGTACTCGCTCGCCATGACCGGCATCACTATGCCGTGCGCGCCCGCGTCGACCGTGAAGTTCAGGATGCTATCGAGACCCTTGCTATCGAGCGTCTCGTCGGGATTGAACGGGGTCGGCGGTATGGCAAAGATGCCGCGGAACTGCTTATCGGCCATGTCTGCTCCGGTAGGGCCTGGCGTGTGGGGATTGTGATCGCACTGGGGAGCCTACGCCCGCATGTTCGGTGATGCAACCGGGTGTGCTTGCAGGCGCGATTGCCATGGTTAATTATTTTTTTCACAAAACTATCATTACCGGGACCGGAGCCGTCACGAATTCCTCATCGGGTGGGGCATCGAATGGATAAGTCACTACCTGAGTGCTCGGGTGAAGTGGCTGAAACCAAATAGAACCACCGAAGTCGATGAAAGCGGCACGCGGGCTCTCATCACTCGGAATGAGAGGACGGCATGGATACCAACAATGTACCCGGCATTTCAGGACCGCGACGGGCATCGCGACGCATGTCACGGGTTCGGCCGCCGCACCTGATCATCTTCGTTCTGGCAATCGCGCTGGTCGCCGCGGTCGCCTGCGGCTCCGATGACCCGGCACCGGCCGCGGCCCCCGTAGCAACGCCGACTCTGGAGGCCGCATTCGAATCCGTCACTCCCGATGCGCCCGATGCTACCGAAACCACGCCCGCTGGCGATCAGCCATCGGACGCCGTGGCGCTCGATACCGGCACAGGGCTTCTTTACGGCGAGCCGGGATACGACTTCACCGCTGCGTCGTTCAACTCCTACTGGTACTCCCGATATACGCTGGGCAACCTGGTGATGATGTCCGGGCTCGGGGTCGCTTTCCAGCCTCCCATGGAAGCCGTCATGGGAATGGCAGCCATGGTCGACCAGGGGCCGGCGGACGGCGAGCACGTGATGATGCCGGCCAATGCGGCGCTTCTGCGGGCGGTCTATGCCGGTGGCGACCCGCAGTTCATCGCTCCCTTCAACGGCGATCCGATGGACCTCTCCAATTTCCGCTGGGACCCGGAGAAGATGGATACGAGGCTGACCCCGGCGGCGCAGGCCCAGACGATCATCAAGGAGATCGAGTGGGCCAAGTTCTTCAACAATCCCGGCTGGGCGGGCGCGCCTGACGCCGACTTCGGCGCCATGGACCGGTTCAAGGGAATGGTTATGTATGCCGGAGCGGCGCAGCAGATCATGTTTGCGCTGGAGCAGCTACGCAACGAGGATGGCCTCTTTGTTGCCGCGAGCCGCTTCGTGGATGGCGCCGCCGAGGTGATTGACCCCGCGGTCATCCCCGCCGACCAGTACCAGATGCTCCAGGCGCTCTCGGACTTCCGCCTTCTCTTGCAGCACGCCGATGACTACAACGGCGTCTACACCAATCCCGACCTGCTCGGCATGATCGGGATGGAGGCCGATGGCCTGCTCGGGAAGATCCGTGATCTGGAGCCGACCGGTATCCTGGACCTCGGTCTTGGCGCACAGGCGATGGCCTGGTACGCGGCATCGGCTGAAGACCCGGCCCTGCAGCGGCAGGCGCTGGAGATGCTCGCCGAGTACGGCGATGCACTGATTGCCTCCGAGACGAACGGCGTAATTGACAGCGCCCGCTCTGTGAGAGGACTGCTGGAAGCGGCGCGGGTTCTAGGCGACGAGAAGTACGGTGATGCCGCACTGATCGAGCTGGAGGTCGTGCTCAACGCCTACGACAGGGCTACCGGACGCATCGACGGCGTTCCGGAGATCAAAGACTGGGAAGTTGGCGACATTCTCGGGGCCCTTAACTCGGCGGCGAATAACGGCGGAAGCGGTGTCGACACCGAACAGATTCAGGACGTCTACGCCGGGCTGTTCGAGTCGCTCGTCAGCATCGGCGGCCTCATCCAGGCCCGCGTTCCGGTGGCGATGGAAGTAAGCCCGTTCGAGTTGGAGCGGATAGGGAAGGACATCTTTTTCGCCCACCCATCAGTTCCCACACCTGACCAGGCAGGCGGCGCCTACGGAACTGCTGCTGTGCACGCCTCTGAGTTCAGATTTGACGAAGAGTCAGGCCGATGGGTAGTGACCAACGGCAGGTTCGATACTGCTGGCGCCATGCACACCTCAAACGAGATGATGTGGACATTCGGCCTTGTCAATGCCTTCCCGGAGGTAGATGTCTCCGCTGTCAGCGACTTCCCGCAAGTCGATACTGAGGCGAGCCAGAGTTCTTGATCGATAGCCGGTAACGGATCTGCTGGTGAACCAGGAGCCGCTCCGGTAATTAGGGGCGGCTCCGGCTTGAGTGGCGTTTTCAGGGCCTGGGCATCCAATTTACAGGCATACTGTTTCCAGAAAACGGGCGAAATGAGCCAGCTCCGAGCGCCGCGGAGTTTTGCGAGGCGTAAATCTTTTGACCGTGGATATTAAATTGGCGCGAGCTTACCGTGTGATCGGTACGAGTCCGGTTCGCGCCGATGGCTATGACAAGGTCACCGGAAAAGCGATCTACGGCTCCGACGTTCGCATTTCAGGCGCGATCTGGGGGTCGGTCCTCCGCAGCCCGCATCCCCACGCCCGCATTCACACCATCGACACTTCTGAAGCCGAGAATTCGCCGGGCGTGGCAGCGGTAATAACGTCTGCCGACCTTCCGCCGATCGGCCCCGAGCCCATAGACATGGCCTCAGCGTTTGTTGATCCCGACCACGCGCGGCAAAACATCCTGGCCGGGTCAAAGGTTCTGTACCGCGGCCATCCGGTTGCCGCCGTGGCCGCGCTGAATCAGATGGCGGCGGCGGAAGCGGTCCGAAAGATCAAAGTCGAGTACGAGCCGCTGCCCGCGGTTTTCGATGTCGACGCGGCTACGGCTCCGGGAGCGCCGATCCTGCTCGAGGATCTGGAGGCAGACCATCTCGGCGAGCCCGTTACCGGCACCAATATCGCATGGCACTTCAGGTATGAACTCGGCGATCCGGAGGCAGGGTTTGATCGATCATCTCTGACCATCGAGCGGGAGTTCAGCTCGCCTACTATTCATCAAGGCTACGTAGAGCCGCACAACGCGACCGCTTTCTGGGACGAGGATGATCGGATCCAGATCTGGACAAGCACGCAGGGACTTTTCGGCGTTCGCAAGCAGGTGGCAGGCATTCTGGGCGTCAACGAATCACGAATCACGGTCTATCCGGTGGAGATCGGCGGCGGATTTGGCGGCAAGACAGTGGTCTATCTGGCTCCTCTTGCGGCGCTGCTTTCGAGAATCGCCGGTCGTCCGGTGAGGATGGTAATGGACAGGAAAGCCATCTTCGAAAGCACCGGTCCCGCGCCGGGCGGCAGGATTGCTGTGAAGATCGGAGTAGATGAAGGTGGAAGAATCCAGGCGGCCACGGCGTCCATCCGCCTTGAGGCGGGAGCCTTCCCCGGCTGGGCTGCCGAGACCGCATCCAAGTCAGTTTTCTCGTGCTACGACATCCCCAACGCCAGGGTCGATGGGTTTGACATCCTGGTCAACAAACCGAAAGCGAACGCATATCGCGCTCCCGGCGCCCCGCAGGTCACGTTCGCAACGGAATCGGTGATCGACGAGATATGCGATGAGATGGGCTGGGATCGCATCGAGTTCCGGCTGGCCAATGCGTCCGGGGAAAGCACGCGTCGCGTGGACGGGCCGCGCCTCGGTAAGATCGGTGTCCGAGAGACATTGCAGGCAGCGCGGGCATCCGATCATTGGAACGCGGCCCTCACTCTTGCCGAAAGCCCCATCAGGCGCCGGGGCCGGGGAGTCGCATCTGCCTTTGTTCTCTTCAGTGGACGAGAATCGACTGCCACGCTGAATCTCAACAACGATGGCACCGTCTCACTCGTCGAGGGCTCGGTGGACATCAACGGAACCCGCACAGCGATCGCGATGCAGGCGGCAGAAGTCCTCGGGATACCGCTGGAAGATGTGCGGGCCGTCGTTGGCCACACCGGCGCTGTTGGCAGCACCGAGATCAGCCACGGCAGCCGGACTACTTTTGCTACCGGTTGGGCTGCCTGCGAAGCGGCACATCAGTTGATCGACGAGATGCGGCGGCGGGTCGCAGACCTCTGGGAGATCGACGTTGCAGGAATTGTCTACGAGTCGGGGATGTTCTATTCCGGAGGCGATAGGGATCCGTCGATAAGTTTCCGGGACGCGGCTGCGACGCTCGGCCGCTCGGGTGCGCCTATAAGCGTGACGGCCTCGGTGGATCCGCCATCGCCGGCTCAGGGAGTTTTCAGCTGCCATATCGCCGACGTGGAAGTAGACATCGAGACCGGCAAAGTGGAGATCCTGAGGTATACAGCGGTCCAGGATGTAGGGACGGCGATCCATCTCGCACAGGTGGAAGGCCAGATCCAGGGCGCGGTTGCCCAGGGTATCGGGTGGGCGCTGAATGAAGAGTATTTCTACGATGCCGACGGCCGGATGGCGAACCACACATTCCAGGATTACAGGATGCCTACCTCCGCCGACCTGCCGGGCATCGAGCCGATCATAGTGGAGGTGCCAAACACACAGCACCCGTTCGGGGTTCGGGGTGCCGGCGAGGTTTCCATTGCCCCTCCTCCGGCCGCGATTGCCAACGCCATATTCGCCGCCACGGGAATACGCCTGCGAGAACTCCCCATGAAGCCGGGCCGTGTCCTGGCGGCGCTACAAAACGGCGTCCGGACCTAAACCGTCGCATTCCACGGCCCGTCGCATTCCACCGCATCGCCGTTTCCTGGTTCACCCGGCCACGGCGGCATGGTTGCGATGACGATCTCGAGGAGACCATCGCCATCGTTTCGGAACTGGAATCGCGTGCCTAGCGGAATGTTTGCGCCAACTCCCGGCTCCAGGTCGATCACTCTTTCCCGGCCATCCATCGAACGCCACAGCCGGCCATGGCCGCTCAAGCAGTACCAGGTCTCTTCAACCGTGCGGTGGAAGACGGCCCGCGTGATAGCCCCCGGCGACAACGAAGCGTGGACCATGCTCCCGCCGTCCACTGCGGGAAGTATTCGGATGTCCGAGCCGTCCGGCGCTCGCACGAGCGGGGCGTCTTCCAGGCGGCCAGATTCGATTTTCGCCATCGCGACTGGCCCTACCCGCCTTCCGCAACGTCCCGGCGTTCCCAGCCGGGCTCGAACATGCGCAGGAAGTGAGTGTCACCGTACGGGTGCTTCGCCGCTTCCGCTTCGTTTAGCTCCACGCCAAGTCCCGGCGCGTCCGGCATCTGCAGGTGGCCGTTCTCGACCCGCATGTAGCCCTTCAGCACGTCTTCGGTCCACGGTTCGAGAAAGTCGTCGAAGCACTCCTGGATGAAGATGTTCGGCGTTACGGCGCAGATCTGCAGCGCCACCATCGTCTTGAGCGGGCTCTCGGCATTGTGCAGGGCAAGCTCGGCGTGATGCGCGCGCGCCAGCGCCGCCACCTGCAGCGTTCGCCATATGCCGCCCACGCCAAGCGGCTCCGGGTTGATCACGTCGGTGACGTCGGCGGCCAGGAAGCGGGCGAAGTCGTGCAACTCGTGCATCCGCTCGCCCGCGATCACTCTGACCGGGACCTTCTCCGCCACCGATATCAGCGCTCCTATGTCGTTCGATAGGACCGGCGTTTCGAACCACGTCACCTCGTAGTCGGCGAGCCATCGGCCGATCTCCACCGCGGTGCCGACGCCGAACCGGTCGTGGGCTTCGATGAGCAGGTCGACCGAGTCCCCTACCGCGTCGCGCACCGCTCCAACGATGGCCTGGCACTCCTTGTGCTCGTCACGCGACATCATCATGTACGCGGTGCCGAATGGGTCGAACTTCAAGGCCGTGTACCCCTTGTCGACTACCTCGCGGGCCTTCTCGGCGAACCCCTCAGGGGTGCGGTCGCCGGAGTACCAGCCGTTGGCGTAGACCCGCACCTCGTTGCGAACCTTGCCGCCGAGCAGCGTGTATACGGGAACGCCCATCGACTTGCCGAGGATGTCCCAGCAGGCCATCTCGATGCCGGCCATCGCAGGGCTGATGTTCAGGAACCCGGAGAGGTAAAGGTGGTTCCAGATCTCGTGTACGTTGCGAGGATCCCGGCCAATAACCAGATGCTTCGACTCTTCGACCGAAGCGACCCGCGGCGTGGTCTGCAGGCCGCCCGTGGCCTCGCCGAGGCCGGTGATCCCTTCGTCAGTCTCGACGATGACGAAGACCCAGTTCTTCCAGGGATTGCCGACAACTATTGCGCGAACGTCTGTGATTTTCATGGCCGCAAGGGTAGCCCGGACGGGGTGGTGCGTCGAGATGCGGCGTCATGATCGGCGTACTATTGCGCTCCTCACACAGTTCCAGCCCGGAGATCCCGCCTGCATGCCAGAGCCAATCGGCCCCGACTTCTTCTACGACGTCATCTCGGTTTCCACGCCGTCCATTACTCCGGATGGCGCGCGCGTCGCTTTCGCAAAGGAGACCGTGGACCGCGAGAGCGCTGCCACGTCCACGCAGATCGTCGTGGCCGACGT
>JADFPB010000134.1 GCA_022562515.1 Chloroflexota bacterium
CCCACCGCATTTGACGGCGTCAACGACGCGACTTGTACCTTCTCCGACCCGGTCGAATCGGTGACGGTGAGGCTGTTTACCGTTGGCGGCCCGCTCGATGGCTTCGAGGCCCACGTGGAGACAATCGCCGTGCGGCCGCCGTCGACAACGATCGTATTCCCGTTGGAATTCGGTGGCGACAGAACGATCCTGAGCAGCCTGCTTCCGCTTGGCCCATACAGGCGAAGCATGGAGGCGCTCACAGTTGGCGGCGCCAGCCTGGTCATTCAGACTGAAGCATTCGAAGTCAGCACAGACATATTCCTGGTCGACCCGCCGAATGCCACCGCATTCGCGCCGTCCGGTGTCTGGACGACCCGGCTCAGTGGCTGGCTCCGCAAATCCAGCTATATCATCCAACTACCGCGCCAGAAAATCAGGAACACCAATTGAGCAAGTCAGTCGGAAAAACCGAAGTTATTCTCGAAAACGAGTTCGGACGCGCCGTGTACACACCGCTGGCCGGAGCGAGCCTGCGATCACTCGCAGTCCAGACTGATCTGGACGAGATCGCGCTCCTAACCGGCGGCGCCGGCCCGTTCGACCCCCGCGAGCTGCCGCCCGGAATGGGCTGTTTCATCATGGCGCCCTGGCCCAATCGAATCCGGGACGGCGTCTTTGACCATGAGGGCCGCAAGTACTTCCTGCCGGTCAACTCCCCGCCGCACGCGATCCACGGAACCGTGGCGAAAAATCCGTTTCATGTGGATTCGTCTTCGGCTGCGACCGCGCGCTTTTCAGCCGGGCTCGGCGCCGATTGGCCGTTCGAGGGCACGCTCACCCTCGAAGTGGCGCTCGATGGCGCGAGCCTTGTCCAGACGATGGAGATCGTGGCTGCCGATGAGTCTTTTCCGGCCGGCTTCGGATGGCACCCATGGTTCCAACGCGATCTCGGCTCCGAAAACGCCACCGTCCAGGCCCAGGTCGAGGCTCGCTGGATACTGGACCACAACATGACACCGACCGGCCAGACCGTGGAGCCGACCGGCGTTCTGGATCTCACATCGCCCTTCACGCCAGAGGTTGGCAGCCTCGATGACTGCTTCCGCATCCTCAGTGAAAGCGAGACGCTGCTGACCTGGCCTGAGCTAGAACTCAGCATCACCTCTTCTCCGGAGTTGAGCCACCTGCAGGTCTACACTCCGGCCGAAAGCATCTGCATCGAGCCCCAGACCTGCGCGGTAAACGCCTTTCAACTGGCAGCCAGAGGCATCGCCGGTACCGGAATCGCGATCGTCGAGCCCGGCAAGCCGCTGAGGGCGAGTACCCGATGGGCATGGTCCTCGCGATAGAATCTCGCGCCTGACCCTGGATCGCAACTCACGTTTCCAAAGTGAGCGAAATGTATGACGCCCCTGCCGGGAGGCCAACGGAATTGACCACACTCGCCACACTGCTGGAAGCCGGCACAGCCGGATCTAATGCCGTTGTTATTCCCGGCGGCCCCACGCTTACCTACGCCGAGTTGGCCGATGAGATCGAGCGCGTGGCCGATGAGCTCACCGCACGTGGCCTGGTCCCCGGCAAGCCGGTCTCGATAGTCCTCACCAACAGCCTTGAGTTCATCACCGTCTTTCTGGCCGTAGCCAGAGCCGGCGCGATAGCCGCACCGCTGAACTCCGCCTATACCGAAGATGAGTTCAAGTTCTTCATGGAGGACGCCGACTCTCAGTTCGCCATCATCGCACCCGACTCGAACGCAGCCCGCGACGCGGCGGAGTCGCTCGAGATTCCCCTATTCACCGCCCACTCCACCGAGGCCGGCGAGACCCACGTCTTCTACGGCGGCACGCGGCTGGAAAAAAGAGAGACGGCAAACCTCCCGGCGCCGGACGACGTCGGCCTGTTCCTCCACACGTCGGGCACGACCAGCCGCCCCAAGGGCGTGCCGCTAACGCACAAGAACCTGCTTACCTCCATCAAGAACATCGAAAATACCTACCATCTCACGCCGGAAGACATCGCCATGGTCGTGATGCCGCTTTTCCATGTGCACGGCCTCATCGGCGTAACCCTCTCCACGCTCAGCTCTGGCGGTTCGATCGTCGTGCCGGACCGGTTCAGCGCCTCCACTTTCTGGCCGGTCCAGAAGGCGACCGGCGCCACGTGGTATTCGGCGGTGCCAACGATCCATCAAATCCTGCTGAAGCGGGCTGAGGATGACGGCGCGCCGGATAAAAGCTTCCGTTTCATCCGGTCCTGCAGTTCAGCGCTTGCGCCAAGCGTGTTCGAGCAACTGGAGAAGCGGTTCGGGGCGCCCGTTCTTGAGGCTTACGGAATGACCGAGGCGGCCCACCAGATGTCATCGAGCCCGTTGCCGCCCGGCGACAGGCGGCCGGGGACCGTCGGCATGGGGACCGGCGTCGATATAGCGATCATGGACGAACAGGGCAATCTGTTGCCTTCCGGCGAGCGCGGTGAGGTCGTCATCAACGGCGAAAACGTCACGCGCGGCTACGCCAACAACCCTGACGCCAACGCCGAGGCATTCGCTCACGGCTGGTTCCATACCGGGGACCAGGGCATGCTTTCAGACGATGGCTATCTCACCCTCACAGGCCGTCTCAAGGAGCTGATAAACCGCGCTGGAGAAAAGATTTCGCCACTCGAAGTGGACGCAGTGCTGATCAAACACCCGGCCGTCTCAGAGGCCGTCTGCTTCGCCGTGCCCGACGAGAAGTACGGCGAGGTCGTCCATGCCGCGGTCGTCCTGGCCTCCGAGACTACTGCCGAAGAGATCCAAACGTTCTGCCGGGAACAACTGGCCGATTTCAAAGTGCCGGAGCGGATATTCATCGCCGATGAGCTGCCGCGTACGGCAACGGGAAAGATTCAGCGCCGCCACGTCGCGACCGCGTTCAAGGACTAGCTGTAGTTCCCATGGACTTGTTTACATGACGTAGGGGCCGGGCTTGCCCGGCCCGCACGCGGAGGGGGCAATAACCCTGCTCCCGGGCGCGGTAGCACATCGTCAACGACCCGGCGCCTGTGCGAGCAAGCGAAGTAGACGTGACGCTCTCGGGCAAGACCATGATCTGTGGACGTGCCGGCTCGGGCGAGGCGAGCCTCGCCCCTACGCGTAGTACCCCTTCACCCTGCTAATCAGTCACCATCAGGGAGATCAGCAGGGTCGCCAGGCCCAGGTAGGCCAGGATCCCTATCATCTCCGTAAGCGTCGTGACGACGACAATCGACGAGGCGGCCGGATCGATCCGCGCCTTCCTCATCACCAATGGCACCGCAACACCGCCCAGTGCCGCTACGATGAGGTTGATAAAGATGGACGAGCCCACGATGAGGCCCAGGATGATGCTGCCCTGCCAGGCCCAGACGAGCAGTAGCAAAAGCACCGCGGTCGCCGAGCCCTGAAGCATCGCCAGTGCGCCCTCTTTGATGAGCAGCGCCCGGCTGTCCTGCTCGTCCACCTCGTTCAAGGCCAGGGCGCGTACAACCATGGTGACCGTCTGAGTGCCGGCAATGCCCGCCTGGCCAACTACGACTGGAATGAAGATCGCCAGGAGCGCCGCCCGCTCGATCGTCGACTCAAACAAGCTGATCAGCAAGCCGGCGAAAAGCACCGTCATCAGGTTCAATAGCAACCACGGTGAGCGGCTGCGGACTGAATTCCAGAATGGCCCGAGCGCTCGATCTTCACCGCCCAGCCCCAGGAGCTTGAATACGTCGTCAGCGGCTCGCTTTTCGGCGATGCGCTCCAGGTCTTCGGCCGCGATCGCTCCCTGCAGAATCCCGGCAGCGTCTACCACCGGCAGATTCCTCAGATCATGCTTCGCCATCAACCGGGCGCACTCGCCGTGGCCCGCCCCCGCGTCGATCGCCGTCGGTTCACCCGCTACGACCTCGCGGAGCATGGCGTACGGTGGCGCAAATATCAGTTCCGAAAGACTCAGACTGCCAAGCAGGGAGTTCCGGTTGTCTACAACGTAGATGCGTGAGATGTCGGGGTGGCGATGAGTGCCGTCGCTAAGGTCGGCAAGAGTATCCGCCACCGTCTCCAGGCCAGGGAACGACGCTACCTCGAGCGTCATCATCCCGCCGACACTGTCTGCCGGGTAGAGAAGCATCTCCCCGGAAGTCTTGTCGGCCGGCGGCCGGGCAATTGGTTCGTCTTCCCGCGAACGATCATCTTCCCGTAGATCGTCCGAAGGCAGCCGTTCTGAAATGATCAAACTGGCTCACCCAGGACAGGATGATTATTGACGCGCCCGTAGCACTCGGACGCAGGATGGTTCACCACCAGGGTCGCGCGGTACCCGCCCTCGGCCGGACAGCCGGAGGGCGAGTTGTGCCCCATTGCAATGATCGTACTTGCGGTAAGTTGGAAAAGTCCGTGGTTCCGGGTACGGAATTGACCAACTTGGGCCGCTCCATCCAGGCGGGCTTATCCGGCGTTATCGACCAATGGCGTAAGACTCCCGTCGCATGTCGGCGCCTGCGGCAAGCGTGCCCTGATCGTGGTCCATGGTGATCGCGCACGCCGCGCCTGTCATCGCGTCGTGTGGCTGCAGCCACTCGATCTTGTGGCCGCGGCCCTCCAGAACGCCTCCAACCTCGTCTCCGATGCTGCCCTCCAGCCGCAATGTGCCGGCGGGATAGCTGTGCGGCCAGAAAGAGTTCGGGAAGTTCAGCGACTGGAAGCGCGGCGCTTCGATTGCCGACTGCACGTCCATGCCGAAAACGGCGACGTTCAGGAATAGCTGCAACATGGTCTGCGGTTGAGCATCGCCCCCGGGCGTTCCGAAAGGCATCAGAAGTTTCCCGTCCTTGAACGCCATGGCAGGATTAGGAGTGAGGCGAGGACGCTTCCACGGCTCAAGCGAAGACGGATGTTTCGAATCGAGCCAGTTCTGAGAGCCGCGGCCAGACGGCGTGAAGCCGAGGCCCGGCACGACCGGAACTCCGCCGAGGGAATCGCTTGGCGTCGCAGAGAACGCGTTGCCCCACCTGTCGACGACACAGACGTAGCTGGTGTCGGGCTCGGTCCCGGCGACTACCGGCACAGGCGGCTCATACGCATAGCCTGCGGGCGCCTCGCGGCCTTCGAATCGCCACGGATCGCCGGCGGGCGGCATGGTGCCAAAGGCCCGGGTGGCGTCTATCCTGGCCCGTCGGTCCGCTGCGTACTCGCGCGAGAGCAAGCCCTTCATCGGCACGTCAACGAAATCAGGGTCACCGAAGAAGGCGTCCCGATCAGCGAACGCCAGGTTGAGCGCCTCGACCAGCAGATGGATATAGTCCGGAGTGTTGTGGCCCATCGAGACCAGGTCGTCAGCCGATAGCGTCTGCACCGCCTGGGCCAGCATCGGCCCCTGGCACCACGGCCCGCACGTGTACACCTCGTACTCGTTCAGCGTTCCGATCTCCGGGCTCTCATGCCCCACCTCGAAATCGGCCATATCCTGTGCCGTCAGGAAACCGCCTTCTGCCTGCACGAAGTCGGCGATCTCCTTCCCGATCTCGCCCGTGTAGAAATACTCGCGAGCCGCCGCTATAGCGCCCTCGCGACCCCTCCCGGCTGCTTTCTGCTCAACTTCGATCATCCGCTCAAACGTGTGCGCAAGGTCCGCCTGAACGAACTTCTCCTGGAACTGGATTGAGCGGCCACCGGGCGCAAAGATCTTCCCGGTAGACGGCCACATATCGAACTGCTCAGTCAGCTCTTCCAGTGACTTCGCGCCCGTGAAATGCATCGGGAAGCCGTCACGCGCCAGTTCCAGGGAAGGCGTGACGACCTGTTCGAAACTCATCGTGCCGTGCTCTTCCAGCGCCGTGAGCCACGCTCCTGCGGCAGCGGGAACCACCACCCGCTCCACGCCGATAGGTATGTCTCCGCCGCGGCCGTTGAAATAGTCCGCACTCGCCGCCCGCGGCCACCTGCCAAGCCCGCTGATCGTAGACACATCGTCGCTCGAAGAGTCGTAGATCATGATCGGCGCCACACCGCCGAAGCTGGTCATGTCCGGCAACAGCACGTTGATTGCGATACCGCCCGCCACTCCCGCATCGGTAGCGTTCCCGCCCTGCTCGAGAATGCGGTAGGCCGCGGCCGATGCCAGATAGTGGCCGGATGAGACCGCGTGGGTGGTTCCCATGATGGGTGGTCTCTGTGACCCGATCCTCGTTGCAACCATTCGCAGCCTCCCGAGTAGCCCTGGACAAAGTAATTAAAGTACCCGAATCGGCCCGATTCTGCCTCCGGCCCGCCGTTCGCGCAAGCGCGGGCCGGCATAACGGCCTCATTCCACCCTGTTTTGCGAAGTGCTAGGCTTCGCTGCCGGACGTCCGCAAACCCTCAAACGTAGTCGGGAGAGCCGAATCCGGCCTTCGAAACACGCATCGCGCAGGAGAAGACATGGCAGGCAAGAAAAAAGTTTTGGTCACCGGGCTCAGCGGCGTCGTTGGCAGCGCCATACGCGGCGAGTTTGAGGAGCGCTACAAGCTCTCCGGGATTTCTCGCCACGGTACCGAAGGCCTGGCTCCGGAACACGATTTCAGGGGGAATATTTCCGACCTCGATTCGATCTTGCCGGCGTTCGAAGGGCAGGACACGGTTGTGCACCTGGCCGCCGACCGGAGCGCTACTGCCGGCTGGGAGTCGGCCCTGAAGAACAACTTCGTCGGCACCTACAATATCTTCGAGGCGGCCCGCATCCAGGGCGTTAAACGCGTGGTGTTCGGCAGCTCGCAGCACTCCGTCGGTGGCAACTATCTTGACGAGCCGTATCGGACGATTTTCACGGGCGAGTTTGACAAGGTGGAGCGGCCGGTTCCTCTACTAGACGAGACCACACCCATCAGACCGTCAGGCTATTACGGCGCTTCGAAGGCGTACGGCGAGGCGCTGGGCAGCTACTACAACGACTACCACGGCCTGTCGTCGATACACATCCGGATTGGCTTCACGATTTCGACGGACGACCCGAAGTTTTCAGGCGCCGCACTTTCACTCTGGCTGAGTCATCGGGATACCGCGCAGATCATGTACAAGGCAGTCGACGCGCCCGAGGACCTGCGCTACACGGTCGTTTACGCCATGTCGGACAACTACTGGGGCATGTTCTCTCTGGACCGCGCCCGCAAGCTGCTTGGCTACGAGCCACAGGACGATGCTGGACCGGTGCTGGATCCCAACAGCAAGATCGCGGACAGGGACCAGACCGAGTACAAGCAGCACTACGACTAGGAGTACCTCCCGTGCACCCTGGTGGGTATCCGGCGGCCACGGGGTGGCTACGGGGCGGCTACGATCTGGGCTCGAGAATCTCGTGCACCTGGTTGGCCTTGAGACCGCTCAACTCCTGGACGACGCCGCTCGGCCATCGAATGATGAGCTTGTCGATCTGCTCCGCCACACCGAGCCCGAAATTAAGATCCAGCGAGCTCATGGAGAGGAAACTGGAAGAGCCCAGCACATCCTGAACCTGGGTGACGGATTCGCCGTCGAACCCTACGCTCTCAATAAACACCCTGGCGCCGATCGCATCGGCGTTTGATCCCGTTCCGTCCTCGCCCATCCTGCCCTTGAGCCGCAACGTGACCCAGTTGTTTCCGCCGCCGCCGTTCAGCCAGATAAACAGCGGACCGCTTGTGATGAAGCGATTGCCGGACGAGTCCAACGATTCGCCGTTGCTGTTGGTGCCGATCAGGTCGACGTAGCCATCCCCATTGAGATCGCCCTGCGCAAGGCCCTTTCCGTTCTCGTGGAACTCCGGACCCAGCCGCTGTCGCAGGCGATCGAACGACGGGTTATCGGGGTCGATTATCGAGTAATCAACGCCGACCGCGTCCACCAGTCGGGCCTCCACGGTCACGTCTTTGAACTCCCCGGGGGCAATGTTCTGCAACATCCTTCCAAATCCGGGGGCGAACATGCCGCCCGGGCCTTCACCGCGCGCGATGAGGGCCCCGAGCCAGTAGAGGTCCTGATCGCCATCGTTTTCCATGTCGAAGAAAGTTGTGCCGAAGCCGAAATCGTACGCGGCGAGACCGACCGGAACGTCCCACTCAGGCGCATAGAAACTGGGATCAAGCCCACCGGCGGGCAACACACGGCTGGGATCAATGCCGATCTCCGCGGCAACGTCGGAAAAGTCGCCAATCGTGCCCAGGCCGCCGGTGGCGCTGGTGCCGTTGTTC
>JADFPB010000135.1 GCA_022562515.1 Chloroflexota bacterium
AGTGATGAAACGCTTAGAGAAGAAGATCGCCATCGTTACAGGCAGCAGCAGCGGTATCGGAAAAGCTATTGCCCTACGATTTGCGGACGAAGGGGCGACCGTCGTCATTGCGGCGCGGCGGCTTGAATTGTGCGAGCACGTTGCGGAAACCATCCGCGAGCGTGGTGGTCAAGCAGCCGTGATTCAAACCGACGTGACGGATGAAGCACAAGTGACGCTCCTGATATCGGGCACGACACAGCAATTCGGGACAATCGACATCCTCGTCAACAATGCCGGAATTCTCCTTGGTGAACATATCGCAGAGACATCAACGGACACATTCGATCGTGTCATGAATACCAATCTTCGGGGAATGTTCTTCTGCTGCCGTGAAGGCTTTCGCGTGATGAAACAGAACGGTGGCGGAAACATTATCAACATGTCGAGTGTCGCCGGTGTGGAGTCGTGGTCCGGAACGGGAACCTACAGTGCCTCCAAATTCGGCATCCTTGGCCTCACGCAGGCGTTAGCGGACGAAGGGCGTCCGCACAAGATTCGGGTGGCGGCGATCTGTCCCGGACGAGTCGCAGATGAACTGGTTGATGCGTCAAGAGAAGAAAGAGAGAAAAGCGGCATGATTGATCCCTTTGATATCGCCGAGACCGCCGTGTACCTGGCAACGCTTGGACCCAATGCTATTGTTCATCGCATTGTTGTGGATCGCATGTGGGCGGATTGGGGCCGCGGAGTTCCTGATTGAAAATCGCGACGTTTAACGTCAACTCCGTCCGGAAACGACCGATGTGCCTTGCGATCCTCAACGAGGTGATCTACTACCCAATCTGCGTACGCCAACGCCGCCAACTGTGCGCCGACGCGTGCGTGCCTGCTGACGGGGCAGTACACGGCGTTTCTGGATCATGCGCCGATGGTGACGCTTGGCGGCGCGGGGCCGATCGAGGATTACGGGCGCGACGCCTTCCAGGAGCTGGACCAGGTTTCGATTTTCAAGACGATCAGCAAGGCGGTGATGCGGCCGACTGACCCGGCCAGGTATCCCGAGCACATCTCGACGGCGTTCCGCATCGCTACCGAAGGCCGGCCGGGGCCGGTGTACGTGGACTGCGCCGAGGACGTGTTGTACGGGGAGGTCGAGGAGGAGAAGGTCGGGACGCCCTCACGCGCGGCGCAGCGGTCGCGGTCGGGAGCGGACGCGGACGGCGTTGGGCAGGCGGTCGATATGCTGGCAGCGGCGAAGCGGCCTGTGTTGGTTGCCGGCGGCGGCGCGCACTGGTCGGAGGCGGGGCCGGATCTGCAGACGTTTATAGAAGCTACCGGCATTCCGATATTTACGACGCCGATGTCGCGCGGGCTGGTGCCGGAAGACCATTCGCTGTCGCTGCTTGCGGCGCGTTCGACGGCGCTGCGTGAGGCGGACGTGGTGCTGGTGGTGGGCACCCGCATGAACTGGATCTACACCTTCGGCAGGCGGCTTGGCCCCGAGGCGAAGTTCATTCAGATTGATATTCATGCCGAGGAGATCGGCCACAACCGCGATGTCGATCTTGGACTTGTGGGTGATGCCCGAACGGTGGTGCGGCAGCTTATAGACGCTGTTTCCGGCGACTCGCGCTTCAGTGGTGAAGAGGACTCCGAGTGGGTGGCGTATCTGCGTGAGCAGAACGCTATTCGGGAAGAGCGGGCGCAGGAGCTGCTGAACTCGAGCCAGGTGCCGATTCATCCGCTGCGGCTGTGCAAGGAGGTCCGGGACGTCATCGACCGCGATGCGATCGTGACGATCGACGGCAACGAGATTCTGCATTACGGGCGGCAGTCGATTCCGGTGTATTACCCCGGTCATCGGCTGAACTCTGGTCCGAGCGGCTGCATGGGCGTTGGGCTGCCGTATGCCATCGGGGCGAAGGTGGCGAAGCCGGATGTGCAGGTGGTTGCGGTGCACGGCGACGGGTCGCTTGGCATGAACCTGATGGACTTCGACACTGCGGTCAGGCACGACATTCCGATCGTGGTCGTGGTGAGCAACAACGAGGGTTGGACGGCGCGTGTCGAGGGGGTGAGGAAGCCGGGCCGCGAGCTTGGCTACACGCGGTTCGACCGGCTGGCCGAGGCGCTTGGCGGCCATGGCGAGAATGTCGAAGAGCCGGACGAGATCAGGCCGGCGCTCGAACGAGCGTTTGCATCCGGAAAGCCCGCGATTGTGAACGTTAGGACGGACCCGACGGCGCGTGCGCTGTCGCGGTTTGTCGGGTCGCGGATGGAGTAGGGCTCGGGGTCCGGAAGTCGGAGGGCCATTCAGGCCTAATTTGGTTGGGCGGCGGTGTGGTCTGTCCCATGCTCGTGGGCATCCCGATGATGAAATGAACGGCCCGGTGAAGTCTCGGGATCGACGTGAACCATCACTCGTTCGAGGTTTGGCACGGCCTCGAGCAAGGCATGTTCCACTTTCGCCGCGACTCCGTGGCCGTCGGAGACGTCAAGATCGCTGCGCACCGAGATGCTGACGTCTGCGTACATCTCATGGCCCGACCATCTGGCACGAATCTCAGAGACGTTGACTACCTCGGGGTTGCTGGTCGTTGTGGCCCGTATCTGCTCCACTGTTTCAGGATCGATCCCGTCGAGCATATGTGTTAGGACTGGCTTTGCGGCGGTTACAAGCAACTTCAAGATCATCGCCGCGATGACGAGCCCTACAATCGGGTCCAGAAGGCGGAAGCCAGCCAGCGCGCCGACTGCAGCTGCGACCACGGCGAGACTGGTCAGCCCATCCGTCCGAGCGTGATAGCCATCGGCGACTAACGCGGCGCTGGCAATGCGGCGTCCCACGCGGATGCGAAGTATCGCCACAGCCTCGTTGCCGGCGAACCCGATGAATCCTGCTGCCATCAGAACCCAGGGGAATTGGATATCCCTGGGATTGATCAGGCGATCGATCGACGTGTAGGCGGCGATCACGGCACTGGCGAGAATCAGGAGCAGCACGATAAGTCCCGCAAGGTCTTCCACCCGGCCATAGCCGTATGTGAACCGGCCGCCGGGCTTTCGCCTCATCAGGGCAAAGGCGATCCAGAGTGGAACCGCGCTGGAAGCGTCACCAAAGTTGTGGACCGTGTCAGAGAGCAGGGCAACGCTGCCGGTCATGAAAACGATGAATAGCTGGACAAAGGCCGTTACGCCCAGCACAGCCAGCGACCACTTGACCGCTCGAATGCCGCTCTCAGTTGCGGAGACCGACTTGAAAAGAGTTGCGTCTACGGTTCCGTGGCTGTGTCCGTGATCGTGCGCGTCCTCGTGCTCATGCGCCATCGAGTGCCTACCCCCGGTCTAGTTTCAGGCGATTATCTATCAATGCCCGGGCGCTACGTGTGACGAAGCAGCCTTTCCCTGTGAAGTGTCGTTCAAGAATCATGAACGCCCCCTCTGATGACGGGAGGATTAGGATTGGTGGCGAGGGTCATCGTTTTCGCGCTTTGCCGCGTCTAAAACTTTGCACGGCCCCAATATTTTCCTACTTCTGGAGTGAACGATGACAGACGGGAACGGCAACACCGACGGTATTTTCGAGGATGCGATCAGGCGGTTGGACCTGGCGGCGCGCTACTCGAAGATCGACCCGGAGGCGCTGGAGCGGCTGAAGGTGCCAAGGGCGGTGCTTGAGGTCGGCATTCCGGTGCGGATGGACGATGGCTCGGAGAAGGTGTTCATCGGGTACAGGGTGCGTTATAACGACACCCGCGGTCCGGCAAAGGGCGGCATCCGGTTCCATCCCAGCGTCTCAGTCAGCGAGATGAAGGCGCTGGCGATGTGGATGACGTTGAAGACGGCGGTGGTGGACATTCCTTTCGGCGGCGGTAAGGGCGGCGTTATCGTGGATCCGAAGGCGCTCTCCCGGCTGGAGCTGGAGCGGCTGAGCCGCGGATATATGCGGGCGATTGCCCACGTTGTCGGTCCGGACACGGACATTCCCGCGCCGGACGTCTATACCAACGCCATGATCATGGGCTGGATGTATGACGAGTACTCGCGCATCAGCCGGACCCGGGAGCCGGCGGTGATCACGGGCAAGCCGATTCCGCTTGGCGGCAGTTTAGGCCGCGAAGACGCGACGGGACGCGGCGTCTATTACGTGATCAAGGAGATCGAGCGGCAACGGGAATGGAAGCCGTCTGAGATCACTGTGGCGGTGCAGGGGTTTGGCAATGCCGGCCAGCATGCCGTAAATCTTCTGTTCCAGGACGGGTACAAGATAGTCGCCGTCTCGGACTCAAAGGGTGGCATATACAGGTCGGAAGGATTCCATATACCCAGCCTCATGGAGGTGAAGAACGAGTCTCGCAAACTGGAGGCGGTCTACTGCCATGAGTCTGTGATCGAGCTGGTTGATGCCGAGAGGATCACCAACGAGGAGTTGCTTGAGCTGGATGTGGATATTTTGATTCCGGCTGCGTTTGAGAACCAGATCACCGTCGAGAATGCAGGGCGAATCAGGGCCAGGGTAATCGTTGAGGCGGCCAACGGCCCGATTACGACGGATGCCGATGAGATCCTCAATAACAGCGGTAGAGAGACGGTCGTCGTGCCGGACATCCTGGCGAACGCCGGGGGCGTGACCGTGAGCTACTTCGAGTGGGTGCAGAATCGGAGCGGCTACTACTGGACGGAGCAGATGGTCCACGAGCGTCTTCATGAGATCATGACGCGTGAGTATCTTGCGATTTACGATCGCGCGGCGGAGTCGGGCCTGGATTTGCGGACGGCTGCATATGGCCAGGCGCTTGACAGGGTTGGCGACGCTATTGAAGCGACGGGAACCCGCCAGTTCTTCGCGGGTGAAGAGAGCTGATCGACCAGCGATATCGGTGATCTCCGGCCCGCCGGGGTTCGGACGGCCATTGTCATTTTCAAGGGGCGGTAATGAACGCAGCGGAACTGTTCGTTGAGTGCCTGGTCGCGGAGGGTGTGACCAGGATTTTTGGCGTGCCGGGCGAGGAGAACGCGGCGTTTGTTCTTGCGCTTGAAGATTCGCCAATAGAGTTCGTTCTGACTCGGCAGGAGCAGGGCGCGGCGTTCATGGCAGAGATCCATGGGCGGCTCACGGGCGAGCCCGGAGTCTGCCTGGCGACGCTTGGCCCCGGCGCGACGAACCTGGTGACCGGAGTGGCTGACGCCAACATGGACCGCGCGCCGCTTATCGCCATCACCGGGCAGGCCGACAGCCACCGGCAGCACAAGGAGAGCCACCAGTACATGGACGTGGTGGCTATGTTCGAGCCGGTGACGAAGTGGGCGACGCCTATACGCAACCCGGAGGACATCCCGGAAGTAGTGCATAAAGCGTTCAAGCTGGCGACTGCTGAGAAGCCCGGCGCCTGCCACATCGAGCTGTCGGAGGACATCGCGTCCCGGGAGGTGGCAGGCCGTCCGTTCAGCGGCCGTCGGCCGCAGCAGCCGGTACCGTCGGACGATATGATCGCGCTGGCATGGGAGTGCATCACTTCGGCGAAGAGTCCCGTGATCCTGGCCGGGAACGGCTGTGTGCGGGGGCATGCGAGCGTGGAGTTGCGGCGGCTCGCCGAGGCGACGGGCATCGGAGTCCTCAATACGTTTATGGCGAAGGGGGTTGTCGGAAGGCACTCGCCCAGCAGCCTGTTCACGATCGGCCTGCAGGCGAAGGACTATCCCGCGCTCGCCATTGACGAGGCCGATCTTGTAATCGCGATCGGGTATGACATTGTCGAGTACCCGCCGAAGCTCTGGAACCCGAATGGCGACAAGCGAATTGTTCACTTCGACTCTTTGCCGGCCGAGGTGGACGAGTCGTACAACGCCGAGGTCGAGGTGGTGGGCGATCTTGCCAACGCGCTCTCGCGCTTGAACGGCCTGGTTGAGGAGAATCCGTTCCACAAAGACCACGATGCGCAACTGGCGCTGCGCGAGACGATGCTTGCCGATTTTGCGGAGCATGCCGAAGATGATACGGAGGGCATCGTTCGGCCACAGAAAGTGATGTGGGACGTGCGCGAGGCGCTCGGGTCGTCTGACATCCTTCTCTCGGACGTTGGCGCCCACAAGATGTGGATAGCGCGGTATTACCAGTGCGACGAACCGAATACCTGCCTGATACCGAACGGATTTGCGGCGATGGGATTCGCGCTGCCGGGGGCGATATCGGCGAGCATCGTACATCCAGAGCGCAGGATCCTTGCGATAGCGGGGGACGGTGGCTTCCTCATGAACGTGCAGGAGATGGAGACGGCGGTGCGCCTGAAATCCAATCTCACCGTGATGGTGTGGGTGGACGGCGCATACGGGCTGATCGAGTGGAAGCAGAACACCCAGTTTGGGCGGCACACGCCACTGAGCTTCGGCAATCCCGATTTCGGCAAGCTCGCGGCGGCGTTCGGGTGGGAGTATTTCCCGGTGGCCAACGCATCGGATGTGCGCCCGATGCTGGATTCGGCGCTTTCTCATGATGGGCCGTCGCTGATCACGGTTCCGATCGATTACCGGGAGAACGCGTTGTTGACGGAGCGTCTGGGCAACATCGAGCGGCCGATTTAGGCAAGCGAGGTTGCCCGCGCATACGAGACTGGCTGCACCTGGACTCTTGATGTAGGCTCCAGCGGCCAGATCGCCCCCGAATCAAGGAGACCGCGACGTGCGCATTGGATTGATGGTTGAGGGTCAGGCCGGGCTTACCTGGGAGTACGCTGAGAGCGGCCTCGAGGAGTTCGAGTTCGAGCTGTTCAGCTTCGCCTCTGACGAGGTGCCGGAGCACCTGGCGAGCGAGATATCGCCGCGTGTTTCGGGGCTGCAGGCGGCAACAGACAGCAGCGCCGCTTCGACCCCCCAAAAAACCTGAAGACTGTCTGAAGTATTGAGTAATTCAGGCGTAATCGTCGCGGGTTGAATCTATGGCAATCGAAGCGCTGACCGGCGGCGTTCTTTCTTCATCGCTAAGCCCGCCCCGCCGGTTGCTTGAAAAGCAGCGAAAGGTATGAATATCTACCGTCGCATTGCGACGGACTCCCTCCCAATTCCCTCCTAACCGAGGGCGTGCGCCCGGCTTTTTTGTCCTCAGCCGGGCGCACTCGCGTTAAGCGAGGCCAGGCCGGGGGGCACGTTAGAATGGATGCCACTCCCCTGCGCATATTGCCGGACGCCTTTTTCACGGGCGTGTGGCACGTGCGTGCAGCGCCGGGGCATATTTGCTGCATGAAGATACGCGACGTCATGACCGACAGGGTAGCGACGATCGGATCCGATCAGACGATCATCGCCGCTGCCGCGCGCATGCGGGAGCTGGACGTCGGCTCGCTGGTGGTGAAGCGTCACGGCGAGGTCGAGGGGATCATCACGACGTGGGATCTGACGGCGCGCTGTCTTGGCGCGGGCCATGATCCGCATGAGTGCGTGGTGTTCCGGCACATGAGCAGCCCGGTTCACACGGGCCACCCTGATACGGACATTCTGGAGGCGGCCCACACTATGTCGGAGCGGGGCGTGACCCGTCTGCCGGTTGTGGAGGATGGCGAGTTGATCGGTATCGTCAGCTTCTCGAATATGAGCCGTGCGATGGACAGGCTGACGCGCGATCTGCTAAAGGGCTGGGAACGCCGCGAGGAGTAGACAGGGTGTCTACTGACCCTTCTCGGGGATTGGGGCGTTTGCCGGCCGGATCGAACGCGAACGGCGCGCCGAAGGCTGAGAGCCCTGTGGCGAGGACGCCCAGGGATGACAGAGTAGTAGTAGTGGCCGGGTGCGGGTGGGCGGCGATTACGACCACCGCTATCGTTAGAGGGCCAGGATTTCCTGGGCCAGGTCGAGGATGTTGGCGTCTGGGCGGTGGATGACGTTGTCGAATTCGCCGCATCCGGTTGCGACGCAGAACGACGTTCCGGCCGCTTCGAACATTCCGTAGTCGTTGGGGGAGTCGCCGACTGCCGCGACCTGATAGGTGCTGAGGCCCAGTGACGCGGTTTTCTCTACCAGCCAGGGTCCTTTGTTTTTGGCATCGAAATCGTCGAACTCGCCGGTTGTCCAGTCCAGCGGGGTGGCGGCGTAGTCTGATGCGCCGAAGCGCTCTGCGAAGTGCTGGACGGCGAATTTCCATGTGACGGAGATGATGA
>JADFPB010000136.1 GCA_022562515.1 Chloroflexota bacterium
TCTTCCGCCGTCCGGGTCTTCCCGATGCCCGGCTCGCCGACCAGCGCCACCATCTTGCCGTGACCGCCGAGCGTGTCCTCGAACCTGGCCTTGAGCTGGTCCATCTCGCGATGGCGGCCCACGAAGACACCACCGGACATGGAGTCGAGGGATCCCTGCTCCTCGTCGTGGGCCGCCACCGCCTCAGCAGGATCAATGGCTTCAAGTGCCTGCAAAACTTCAGCGGCGCTCTCAGGACGCTCACCAGGGTCTTTGGATAGTAGCCGCATGATGAGGCTATCCAGCGTCCGGGGCAGTGACTGGTTGTGCCAGCTCGGCGCAACAGGGGGCGTATTGATGTGCTGTCCGATGATGGCGATCTCATCGTCGCCCAGGAAGGGCGGTCTGCCGGTGACCATCTCGTAGAGCATAGCGCCGAGGGAGTAGAGGTCGGAGCGCGGGGTAACCTCTCCGCCGGTGGCCTGCTCCGGCGGCATGTAAGAGACGGTGCCGACCATCATCTTTTCCTGCGTGAGGCGGGAGCGGTTGAGAGATATGGCAAGTCCGAAGTCGCCGATGCGGGCTGTGCCGTCGTCGGTGAGCCAGACGTTACCCGGCTTCAGGTCACGGTGGATGATGCTTTTGGAGTGGGCGAACTCCAGGCCGCGGCAGATCTCCGAAGCGATTCGTAGCGCGTCTTCAAGCGAGAGGCGGCCGTCTTCGGCGTTTTCGATCAGGGACTCGACATCGCCGCCGCCCATGAGCGGGCCGACCATGTACGGCTGGCCGTTCTCCTCGCCGAGGTCGAAGATCGGCATGATGTTCGGGTTGTCGCCGAGGAGGGCCATGGCCTGTGCTTCGCGGGTGATGCGCTGGCGTGATTCGTCGTCGAGACCTTCAGCCTTGATGAGCCCGAATGCGACATCCCTGTCCAGCGTAGTGTCGTGGGCGCGGTAGACTTTTTTCTTGCCGCCCTCACCGAGGAAGCCAGTGACTTCGTAGCGGCCGTTGGCGAAGGACGATGGCGTTTCATCAGTGGAAGTAGCAGCCGCGCCGGCTGGCTCGAGCGGGGTTGTCGAATCCGATTCAGATAGCCCTCGAGTAGCGGCCCCCAGATAGCCAGACGCGTCCGAGTTACCCGGATCGAACGTGAGCGCAGCTTCAGCTCGCGCCTTCACAGTTACCCAGTCGTTTTGGAGTGAGGCCTCGTCCGCCTCGTCCAGCAGTCGGTCAATCTGCCGCTGCATGCGCTCAGAAGGCATAGTGCCGGGCATGATAAACGAAGTCACATATCAGAGGCACTCCCAACAGACCTTCATCTCATAACCCCCTGAGTACGGACGGCTGACGATGGGGCAGCATCATGGCGGAACCACTAGCGCCCGTTAGACAGGCGACTTCCAGATCCCCACCCTCACGCAACACCAGCAGGCACCGTGAGTCATCTGCCAGATTTCGTGTTTCCGGGGGAGGCCGGAACCCGGACACCGTTCGCGGGCACCCACCCACGCCGCCGCCACTAACCCCAGAATCCCACGGTAGCCGAGGGGCTCGCCCATCCAGAGGTTAGCTCGCCATCGGCCGTTGCGGGCGGGGCAAGCCCCGCGGCTAGCAAATCCTGAGATAACCCACCCCCATCCCTACGCGGGCGCCCACCCCCGACCCGGCCCCCAACGCCCCAATCCCGAAACAGTCCAGAGACATCTGGTCAGCAAGCTAATGATGAGTGATCCAGGATGACCTGCAATAACGAGATCTAAAAGACGCGCTTGACTTCAAGCGCGCTTTAAGTTGTACCGTCGACAGGTAATCGTGAATGACGCCCCGCTGGACAGGTTCGAAACCTGACCCACACAGCGGTTCAAGGATTACGACCGATGGCAGCCAACCAGGATCTGGCAAGAAAACGCGGCGAGGACCTGAGGACAGCACCCTCAGGCATCGCCAGAGGCGCGGTAGGGTTCGTCGAGGATTACATCGACAAGACCTCACGCTTCAGCCGCAACGCCAACCTCTACGTCATCCATGTCATCGGCATGGACATGATCCACGGCTCGTTCGACGTCCTCTTCAACCTCTACCTGCTCGCCATCGGCTTCGACATCCGATTCATCGGCCTGCGACTCCTCATCGGCTTCATCGCACGCGCCCTCACCGCCATCCCGGCCGGACTCCTGTCCGACCGAATCGGCCGCAAGGCATCATTCATCCTCGGCGACGGCATCGGAGCCATTATCGGCGTCATCGCCATCAGCACCCGCAACGAGGCGCTGCTGCTCGCCCTCCCCGCCGTCGGCGCCCTCTTCGGCAACCTCCACCACACCTCCGAGGCCGCCTTCATGGCGGAGAACAGCAAGCCCGCGGAAAGAGTCCACCTCTTCGCCGTATCCGGCAGCCTGCGCACCTTCAGCGCCATGACCGGCGCACTCATCGCCGGACTCATCCCCGCCTTCTTCATCGACGACATCGGAAGAGTCGACGCATACCGCTACGCCACATACGCCGGCCTCTCCCTCTGGTTCCTCTCGCTCATCCCCGCCCTCATGCTCCGCAGCCACGAAGCCGAAGAGCGGCCCGAAGAGCAGTTCCGATCAGATACCTCGGCCAGACAAACACGTGGCATTAGAAACCTTTTCTCCGGAATCACCCACCCCCGCCGAATCGTCTACTTCGTAATCACAAGCGCATTCGCATCAATCGCCTTCGCCATCGTCGCCCCCATGTTCGCGGTCGTGCTGCATGAAGGCGATGTCCACGCCGGCGAAGGCCAGATCGGCGTCATGTTCGCCGTCGCACAGCTCAGCCTCGCCGTCGTCACCCTGGGCACGCCCCTCTTAGCCGCCCGAATGCTCCGAGTCGACGCCATCGCGCTCACGCGCCTTGCGGCAATCCCGTTCATACTCGGCATAGGCCTGATGCCGCTCATATTCGATGAAGGCGGCGTCCTGCTGCTGCTCGTCGCCATGTCCTACGTCGGAAGAGTCGGCTTCCTGAGAATGGCCTCCCCCCTCGACGACTCATTCAACATGGACGTCCTCGACGCGAAAGAGCGAGCCACCAACACCGGCCTGGAAATCGCAGTAGGAAGCGGCCTCTCCGCCATCGCCATCCTCATCGGCTCACGCCTGCTCGACTCCGGCGACTTCACCACCCCATTCCTCATCATGGCCGTCGCATCGGTAATCTCAACCGCCATCTACTGGCGGGTCTTCAGACGCCTGGAAATATCAGAGCTCAAAAACGCAGAGCTAGACTCACCCACCGCCCCCCAACCAGACACAATCCCAACACCGGCAGATTAGCGACCAGGGCCCGCCGCCAATTCCATCCGCGGGCACCCACCCGTCACCTGGCCATAAACGCCCCATTCCCGAGAAGGTGCAGGGACACCTGCCGCGGACACCCACCCCCGAATCAGCCTGCAACGCTACAATCCCGAGAAAGTCCAGAGAAATCTGGTCCAGAGACATCTGGCGAATAGGAGGCAAAACATGGGACCCGACGGCAAAAACCTCGGCGAAATCGCCACCGAAGTACTCTTCGAAAACGACCGCGTGAAAATCTGGAACCTGATCGTCGAACCCGGTGAGTCCAGCGACTGGCACCTCCACGGCCGCGACTACGTCACGGTAGTCGTCGAAAGTAACGGCGGCCTCGAAGCACAATACGGTGACGGCACCAGCAACCTGAGCACCAACACCGTCGGTAGCTTCACATACCACGACTCACACCAGATCCACCGAGTCGTCAACAACACCGGCAAGCGCTACAAGAACGTCCTGATCGAACTGAAGTAGCCAGGTCCGACCCGGGGCGCCCGCGAACAGCCCCGAAGATGCAGGCGTGCCCGCGTGGACTATTCGAACAGCGACTTCCGCTTCGAAAAATAAGGCTTCTCGAACAGCAGCTTCTGCCGCTCCGTCAGCTCGACGCCCTTCGGCGGCTCCATGTAATGCGGCCCCCACGACTGCTGTGCCGGACTGTACTTGAATAGCAGCGACCGGCGGATGTGGTCGGCCCGCCACGGCGCGGTGCCATGAGTCAGCGCCTCCGTGAAGATCACCACCGAGCCCGCCTTCACCTCGGGATTGATCACCGGCGGCGCCTTCTCACTCAACTCCATGAACTCGCCAGGCAAGGAAAAGTTGCTCTTGTGGCTGCCGGGAATGCACATGAAACCGCCGCCCGTCTCGCGGCCGGTGTCCGTCAGGTTCCACGACACAACAGTCAGCCCGTTGAACATGTTCCCCTGGCTGTAGTGAAAGAACTCCGGCGGGTCGTACGGCACCGCGCCGCCGTGAAGCCGTAACCCCTCGGTCCCGTTGCGCATGTGAATCCCGTAGAGATGATCCACACGGAAGCCATCGCCAAGGATCCACCGTAGCCGCTCCATCACAAGGTCATGATCGAGCAGGTTGCAGAATTCTGGGCCCCACTCGAGAAACCCTGCCGCCGACTGGCCTCCAAGTTCCGGCATGCTGCTCCCGAACCGAGCCTCTCCGGTAGTGAGCCCCGGCTCAGGAAGACCCTGCTCGTCCATAGCCTGGTTCAGCCGCGCCACCTCGCCCGCGCTCAGAACATCTTCCAGGATCAGGTAGCCATTCAGATCGAAAAGATATTTCTGGACCGCGTCGCTGTTCACTTAGGAACATCCTCCCAATTAACCCGCGTCGGCACGAAGCGCTAATTCTCGCGCCCACGTCAAGCGACAATGAAATCGCTTGCTGCCTGTTGACCCGGCGCCACCACCTCAATCCCGAGAAGGTGCAGGGTCACCTGCCCGGTGCGGCTCCTCTTCCGCCACAACATGCGGCGCCTCGCGCTTGATCACCAGCATCCCCGCGGCCTCCACCTCCTCCTGGATCCGCTTCGCCGCCGCGCTCCCAAGCGCCCCCGGCCGGCTCTCCGCAATCATGATCCCCTTCCCAACCTCCGAGTCCGTCTTAAAGACCACGAGCCCGATCCGATCAGGCCGGAACTTCTGCGGAAAATTACCCACCAGCCACCCGCACTTGAACCGACGGCAATGCGGCGGCTGATCGTCATACACCCCGCAGCAACCCTGCCCGTTCGACGGCACAAGAAACTGGCACGGAACATCCGCCGGCTTGCTGATCTCCTCGACCGCCAGCACAGTGCAACACTCGCTACACGACCCGCAGAAACGATCCTTCGCCATCTCTCAGCCTTCTACAGGTCGCCCAAACTCTCAAACCCGATCACGCACCTGACTCACCCCTCCCCTCGCGGGCCTCCGCCCTCGTCCTTGCCAACAACGCCTCAATCCCGAAACAGTCCAGAGAATCTGGCCAGAGAATCTGGCTACGCCTTCTCCACCGTGATCACCCGACCATCCTCCGGCGAACCGTCAGCCACCGTATTCCGCAGCGGCGCGCTGAACCCCTCCGACGAAATCACGATCTCGTCGCCCGCCGCATACTTCCACTCCCGCGTCGAATAGCTGAGCTGGCTGGTGCCGAAAAAGTGGATGTGAACGTCGCCCGGCACCCGGTGCTGCGGATACTTGAAGTGATGATCCTCGCAGTTCGCAAGCGAATGCGACATGTACTTCTCACCCGTGTACAGCGGCCCGCTCTCGTAAATCGTCTCGCCATCCCGCGTCACCGTGCACTCAAGCTCCAGCTCGCTGAAGTCGAAGTCCGTCACCAGCTCGGGGCCGAGAGCGCACGTCCGCAGTTTCGACGGCGCCAGGTACAGATAGTTGATCCGCTCGGTCTCGTGATCGGACCACTCGTTGCCAAGCGCAAACCCCAGCCGCCTCGGCACACCGTTGCGATCGATGATGTAGCAGCCCGCAAGCTCAGGCTCCTCGCCGCCATCCAGCGCGAACGCCGGCAGCTCCAGCGCCTGCCCCGATGCCCGCAAAAACGACCCGTTCCCCTTGTGGAACCACTCCGGCGAAGTCCCTCGCACGCCATCGGCCGGCTTGCCCCCATCAAGACCCATCTGGAACATCTTCGCCGAATCCGTAACCGGCTCCTCAGCCTTCTCGGCTTCCTCCCCGGCATGCATCTGGTCCCTCGACTCCATGCTGCCCGTGTGAGTCAGGCCCGTCCCGGAAATCAGCACGTGATGCGGGTCGTCATGGTCGATCGGCGGAAGAAAGTACGGCGTCGTGGAAGTGTCAAACGGCCCTTCAAGAAACAGGAAATACGGCAGCCGCGTCGCAAGACGGGATCCCGCAAGCGTCTCCAACGCCGTCTCGAAAGTCAGACCGTCCTGCTGCGCATACTCGAACACGCGGTAAACGGTGGTCAATTCCGGCTCGGATGAAGTCACGTCAATGACGTTCTCGCCTTCGACAACGCCCACCCTTCTTCCCAGGCCGGGATACTCGAACTGGATTACACGCATGTCAGCCTCGATCGTCATTCACTGGAACGTGGGGACCGTGGCGCAGATATTACTCGCTTACCCACGCCCACCCGCAAACGCCAGCCCCCTGCACAGTCCAGAGCATCTGGCCACCCTTAACCCAGTACGGGCGGCCACAACGCCCGCCCGTACTTTTATTCGTCATTCTGGCGCAGGTCGAAGATCCCGAGGCAATCGGGGCCAGAATCCATCCCCAACCCTACGGGGGCAACTCACCCCCGACCCGGCCGCAAACGACCCAATCCCGAGAAAGTCCAGAGACATCTGGCCGAGAAGGGTGCAGGGGACACCCTGCCTCGCCGAGAGGCATCCCCTCTTAAGGCCGGAACTCGTCCACACCCACCGTCACAGGCGCCGGCCCCGACGGGAACACCGCCGTCTTCGCACGGTCAGCGCCAATCACAACGATGTAACAGTCGTCAGCCGAATCCATCACCGGTATCGACATGTCCAGCAGCTGCTGCTCACTCATATTCCGCAGCCAGTCCCAGTGCTCCGAGACACGCGCCTCGCCCTCGAGCGGCATGTACGCAATCATCTTCCCCATGCTGCCAACCGCATGCTGCACGATGAACTCACGCGCCAGCTTCTTCGAGAACTCCTGCTTCCCCACAATCGCAGCAACGTCCGGCGGCATGAAGATCAACCGCTGCACACCCCCGCCAACACCCTGGATGCTCCGAGTCCCAAACGTGCAGCCATACGCCAGGTTCTTAAGAAGCCCCTCGGCAGTCGTGTTCCCCTGGTCCTGCACGTCCAGCTCGCCATCCGTGATGAACAAACTCACCGCACTCTCGTCGCGGCTAAACCCCCTGTCCACGTGGAACGCATCCCACGGACTCATCTCCTCGTTCTCAGCAACGCACTGGATGAATTTCCGAGTCGTCCCAATCGTGTCCATGTCCATATGCCCCGGATACCAGTAGCCAATGTTCCGGAAGCACAACGCGAACGCACGCCCGACTATGGTGTTGACGTGGTTGTCCCGACCCGGCCCGAGCGCCGATTTCGGGTTGAAGCCAAGCTCCCTGGTAATCGGCCCGTTCACCATCAGCAACGGCGCCTGCGGGCTCGTCGACATGAGCAGCGACTTCCCGCCGCTCCCGCCGATCAGGCTCAACGCCTTCACGCTGGCGATGATCACCGGCATATGCTCCGGCTTCGCACCCGCCATGACGGCGTTGATGGCGATCTTCTCGACGGTGGCGATCCCAAACCCGGGCGGCATGTCGCAGACTTCGAAGTCAGCCGCCAGGCACGTCCCCTCGATCATCGCCGCAACGGCCTCGTCGGTCGCCGGGTGAAGCATGAACCCATCGCCAAGATCGTCGCTTAGAAAATCGTCGTTCATCTTGAGGATGGCGTCATGCCGGTCGTCACCCTCGTAACTCCGACGGCTCTCGGTATCAACGCTCGAATCGCGCTCAGCGCTGGTAGACGTCAGCAAAGCAACGATCTCGTCGATAACGTCAGCAGTCTGGCTCTCGCACAGCTCCGGCTCGAGGTTGCGATAGATCCTCGGCACAACGACCCACTGCAGATCAGGCATCCCAAACGCCCGCGAGCTCGCGATGGCGTCCTCGTTGAACCTGCCGGAAACGATCGGAATCGCGGGAATCCCCGCCTTCTCGATCTCAATCATGTCGTAGCACATCCACGACGCGCAGGTCCCTCAGTCAGCGGTGGCGCCGATAACGACGTCGCTCTCCTTGATGGCC
>JADFPB010000137.1 GCA_022562515.1 Chloroflexota bacterium
CGCGGCCAGCTCCGGGGCGGATAGTGCTTGAACGCTTCAAGGTTCAGGTCGATTCCCAGGCCGGGACGGGTCGGGAGTTGCAGGTGGCCATCGACGATCGCAAGCGGCTCATCGACGATGTCGTTCTTGGGCGCGTCATGCTCGGTCGGCGAGTATTCCTGGATGGCGATATTGTGCGTCGCCGCGTCCAGCTGGACGCACGCCGCGGTCAATATCGGGCTGAGCGGGTTGTGCGGCACGATGCCCACGTAGCTCGCCTCGGCGAGCGCCGCGATCTTCTTGCAGTTCGTTATGCCTCCGGCCAGGCTGAGGTCGGGCCGGGCGTATGCGGACGCGTTCTTGTTGAACAGCTCTCTGAACTGGTAGATCGTGTAAAGCCGCTCACCGGAAGCGACCGGCATCGGCAATTCCGCCGCAACGGCCGCCAACGCATCGATGTTGTCGGGCTCGATCGGGTCTTCGAAGAAATAGAGGCCGTACGGCTCGAGCGCACGGCCGATGGCGATTGCCTCGGGCGGCGTCAGCCGGTTCACGACGTCGATCATGAGGTCGACCTCAGGACCTGCCGCCTCTCGGACCGCTTCGGTGTAGCTGACGGCCGTGCGGACGAGGGCCTGGTAACTCGGCACGGTTGAATCGACGAACGGCCCGAGGGGGTAGAACCGGAGCGCCGTATAACCCGGCCCAGCAGGTCGCGCGCGTTATCCGCCATCGCCTCCGGGGTCTCGCCGCCCAGGTGCGCATACACGCGGACCCGCTCCCGCGTCGGCCCGCCCAGCAGTTGGTAGACGGGCTGGTTCGCCGCCTTGCCCGCGATGTCCCAGAGAGCCATGTCGATGCCGCCGATTGCCGCCATCACATCTGAGCCGCCTCGGAACAGGCAGCGCCGGAACATGTGCTGCCAGTGCTTCTCGATTTACAGCGGGTTCTTTCCGACCAGGTACTCGGCGCAGTATTCGATGCCGGCCCTTGCTGTGAAAGGCGTTCCACCGGTCCCGCTGGCCGGATGGACCTCTCCAACGCCATAAACGCCTTCGTCGGTCATCACCCTGACAAATGTCCATGCCGCCGCAAGGTGCGTTTCGACCGCGGTCACCTTCACGTTCCTGCTCCCTGATTCGCCCTGCCCGCGCATCCTCTACGCGGAGCCACTCGCGGCACATATAACGCCCGCACGCCAGCCTCCGTCAACTACGAAATTCGCTCCGAGCGGGCCCGCTGCTGCATGTTAGACTCACCGCCACCCCGACCCCGCCCCTGTAATGCATGGCTTTTGGCCGCACCGCGGGACGCGGCGGGGTCGAATTACGCCCGGTGTCGGGATGTTCCACCAGGACTGGTTTTTCGTCGGAGTTGAGAGAAAGAAGATGGCAGGCGCGCTCAAAGTTGCGGTTATCGGAGTAGGCCAGCGAGGCCTCCAGCACGTAGAGTCCCTTTCCAGGCTTCAAGCCGACGAAGAGGTACAGCTCGCGGCGCTTGTCGACCCGTATGAGGAGAACCTCGGGGAAGAGACCATCCAATCGAAGGCGCCCTCATACAAGCAGGGCTCAACGCGTCTCTACAACGACGTTGACGAGATGATCGCTGACGCCAGGCCCGACGCCGTCTGGTTCGTCATACCGCCGAACCAGCACCGCGGCGAGATAGAGCGGGTGGCCGGACTGGGCATTTCGATATTCGCCGAGAAGCCCCAGAGCCTCTTTTACGACGAGATAAAGCGTCAGGCAGACGCCATCGACGACGCCGGCATCGCAAGCATCGTCGGGTTCCAGAAGCGGTACGACCCGTGGTATACCGCCATCCACGATTACATGGAGGGCAAACAGATGTCCTCCGTAATGACCGTCTCCCTCGGATCCGTGGAAGGCCACGGCGTAAAGCACACGCACACGGAAGAGCAGGGCGGCCCGTCCAACCGCGTCTGGACGGCGAACAGGGCGTGGTCGGGCACCAGCATCGTCGAAGCGGGCATCCACCAGACCGACCAGATGCGGTACTGGTCCCGCGATGACGTGGAGTGGGTGCAGGCCAGTTACGTGAATCGCCCCGACGATCTGCACGAGACGCAGGGCGACAACCCGGTGGCCTACACGGTGATCTACGGCTTCAAGGGCGGCGGAATTGGCAATCTCATCTTCACCAAGCCAGCGAAGAGCTACTTCAACCAGCGTTACGAATACATCCACACACCGGAATCGCACATCGCCTTCGAGGACGACCTGGTCGTATACAGCTACACCGGCAGCGACTACCCGCCTTCAGAGCGGCCGGGCATAGAGCAGGTGCGAACCGTCCTTGCGAAGGGACCGGAGCCGAACGCCATGGGACGGGAAAGCACGATGGACATAAGCCGGCAGTTCGTCCGCTCCATCGTTGAAGACAGTCCCGAGCTACGGCGGAACTCGTTCCGATCAAGCATGCAGTCGCTGGCGCCCGTCCTTGCGGCGAACGTGTCGGACTCGCTCGGCGGCGAGCGCGTGTATATCGACGAGTTCGAGAACTCGGATAAGTACGCCGAATACAGGCAGCGGCCCGCGGGGCTCTAGACCAGAATTCAGACAGGCTGGACTTGAGCGGGCCAGATTTGACCAAAACGGAAGCATTCACCGTTACCGAGATCGTCTTCTCGTCCATACCGGTCCGGGCCGAAACGCACTGGTATTTCGTTGAGGTCAGCGACCCCGACGGGATTACCGGCGTTGCCGAATTCACACACGGCGGCCAGTCGCTGGCGACTGCTCAGACGATGGCGGAGATGGCCGGCGAGATTCGCGGGCAGCCGATCGAAGACGAGGCCTCGCTGCCCGTGACGCTCGGCCTCGCGCCGGCCCTTCTGCAGAGCGACCGCGTCATCGCCGCAGCCGTGACCGGGCTGCGTTCGGCGATTCTCGACGGGCAGGCCCAGAGAGCGGGCATAAGCCTCCGCGAGATGCTGGCTGGAGACGAGAGCGAAGTTCCGGACTCCGTCGAGCTCTACGCCAACATCAACCGGTCGATGCTGCCCGATGACAGCGGCCCCGTCGACCGTTCGCCGGAAGCCTTCGCCGACATGGCCGGAAGGGCGGTCGAAGAGGGATTCCGCACGATCAAATGCGCGCCGTTCGACGAGTGCCGCGCGCCGTTCGACGCGCCCGGGTTGCCCCCGGAGGCCGCTGATGGCCTCGCGCGCATCGCCGCGGTCCGTGACGCGATCGGACCGGACGCAACCCTCCTGGTCGACTGCCATAGCCGCTTCGATCTGGAGTCGGCGCTCGCGCTGGAGCCGGAACTGGCCGCGTTAGGCGTCGGGTGGTTCGAAGAGCCGGTGAGCTACCGAGACAACTCCCGCGATCTCACCCGTATAACCGCCGCGTCATCGATGCCGGTCGCCGGAGCCGAAACGGGCTATGGCATCGAGCTGTTCGAGTCGCTTATCGCCGATCGGGTGGTAGACGTCGTCATGCCGGACGCCAAGTACTGCGGGGGTGTCGGCGAGGCGGTCCGGATTGGCCGGTCGCTGGAAGCGTCACACCCGGGTTCTATCTCCATGCACAGTCCCTCGGGACCGATCTCACTGCTGGCAAGCGCTCACGCAACGGCGGCATTCGCCGGGTCGCGGCCGCTCGAACACGCCATCAGCGAGGTCGACTGGCGGGCCACCACCATAGATCCGGCAGAACACGTTCACGATGGACGACTGTACCTGCCATCTGGCCCCGGGCTCGGCGCCGGGCTGAATCAGTCACTGATCAGCCAGAACGGAAGGCGCTGGACGATCTAGGATAAGCGGCATGGACCGTGATCCAGCCCGGCCACAGGCCGCACACCGCGATATTGAGACACCTGCCCCCGGCAGCGACCGCTATCTGCCGCGTGCCAGAGCTATCGAACTGATCGAGCGCCTCGAGAGCGACGTCGAAGTCGAAACAGTCGCGTTGATACCGCCGGATACGGACCTGCCCTCAAACCTCCCGGACCTTGCCTGGCTGCCGGAAAACGTTCGTCGAAATAAGGCCGGCCTCGTGGTCATTTCCGGACCGGAGATCCTTCTCGCCCTGACGTCGCCGTTTCCCGTCCCTGCGGGCAGTTCGAGCGATTTCACGGAGCTCAGGAAATTCGCCGCGCGGCGCCGCACTGTCGCCATCGTGCTCCTGCGCCTTGGCGCATACGCCGTCGGCGTTGCTGTGGACGGCAAATTGGAGGTCACGAAATCGGACACTCGATACGTGAAGGGCCGGCACAAGGCGGGCGGACAGTCCCAGCGCCGCTTCGAGCGCAACAGAGAGAAATGGGTCAGAGAGCTCTTCGACAAGGCCTGTCGTGACGCAAAGGAGCGCTTTGCCCCATTCTCGGCCTCGATCGATCATCTCGCCCTCGGTGGAGATCGGCAGGTGCTGAATTCCTTCATGAAACGGTGTGACGCCCTGAGCCCCCTCCAGGACCGTTTGCTGCCCGCCCGAGTGGCGGTAGATCGGCCGAATACCGGCGCCCTCGAGACAGCCGCACGTGATCTCTGGAGCTGGCGGGTTCACAGAGCTCCCGAATCTTCGGCAACGGGGAAGTAGTAGCGCGCCGGTCTCTCGGCTTCTCTCGGTCAGAGGGCAGTCACGACCCTATCAGTGGCGGCGGCCGGGCGTTACACCTATACTCCGCGTTACTGTGTGATGCGAATGAAGCCAGCATCATGACCCAGGGTCAAAAAATGGTTGACACGGAACGCACGCTGGACTCCGAGGGAAATCGGACCGACCCTGCGCGCGTCGTTGATACCCGCCTGATCGCGCAGATCGCACACGACCTGCGGACTCCCCTCGCCTCCATCCGACTCGACTTCGATCTTCTCAGCGACGAAGAAGCGATGGCGAAGATGCGGTCGAATCCCAGGCAGCGCGAGAGGCTGATCCTCAATCTGGGTCGCGCTCTGGAAAGGATGGAGCAACAGATTACCGATCTGCTCGACATAGGGGATCTTCAGTCAGGCCAGGTCAACGTTGAGGATTGAACGGATCGATCCGACAGAGTTGATCGCGAGCGCCTGTGAACGGACTGCTATTCTGGCGGAGCGACGGAATCAGCTTGTCGAATTGCAGCTTGATTCAAGTGTTACCGTCATCGACGGTGACAGGCAACGCCTCGAGCAGGTGATGGTTAACCTGCTTTCATATCTGATGCGGGTTACTCCGGTCGACTCTACGCTTACAATCAAGGCGGAAGTTGAGATCGGTGAACTCCAGCTCGCCATCAAAGGCGGCGGGAGGCAGGTGTCGTTTGAGGAACGGGAAAGCCTGTTTGAACCGTTCTTCAGATCGCGAAACGAAGTTGGACAGTTACAGGACAGTGGGCTCGGATTGGCCATAGCGAGGGCGCTCTTAGAGTTGCACCATGGCTCGGTATGGCTGGAGAGCCCGGTAAGCGGCGGAAACACTTTCCGTGTATCACTGCCGCTAGAGCACGATTATGAAAGTCCTGGTAGTTGACGACGATCCGGATATTCTGGAGGCGGTAAACATCTGTTTCGCCCTCCGGTGGGAGGACGCGGAACTTTTTGAAGCGCCAGATGGCGCTACCGCCATCAAACGGTTCAGGGAACACAATCCTGATGTAGTCATTCTTGACCTTAACTTGCCGGATATCGATGGTTTTGAGGTCTGCCGGACGATTCGAGAAACATCAGATGTGCCCGTGATAATGCTCACCGCCCGCGGCGGCGAAGTGGACAAGGTCAAGGGCCTGGAGATGGGCGCTGACGATTACATCACGAAGCCGTTCAGCCACCTGGAGCTCCTCGCCAGGATCCGTGCCGTCCTGCGGCGCTATCAACTCGGCGCCATCGGCAGCGACGAGCAGCCCTTCGAAAAAGGTCCTCTCAGGTTTGATTTCGCCGCCCACAAAGTCGCTTACAACGGGGAGCAGGTCCCTCTTACTCCGCTTGAGTGGAACCTCATGTATCACCTCGTCAAGAACTACCCCAACGTGGTCCAACATCGCACGCTCCTGGCCAAGGTTTGGGGCAGGGAATACATCGACGAAATGGACTACCTGAAGGTCCACGTCCAGCGTATTCGCTCCAAGTTCAATATGATCGAGGTTAACGCCGACGTGATCGCCAACGAGCGGGGCGTCGGCTACAGGCTGTCGGTCGTCGACTAGAGCCACCGCAACTCTGCTGGTATCGCGAGTCACGCAACTCCCCTTGCGCGCGGCGCCGTAATTTCAGCCTTTCCAACTACAGGAAATATTCCGATGCGCGCCTGAGCGGGCATCCAGCCTGGCGTGCATTTACCGATTCGTAACCGGCCCATACCCAAACTTCACGTTGTCGCACCGAAAATTTACTGAATTGATTTCGTAGTTATCGATAAATTGGAGTTGTTCCGGCGAAACGTGGACTCCCTGTCCGGTATAGAAACTTATGCTGGCCTCTCACACAAAAACAATGGTGAACAGCCACCGCCAACACATGTTTGCCTCGGCTGTTTCGCCGAATTCGACTGGGCGTCAACCGATTTTGAGGGCGAGTCATATTGCTGCCGCGGCTGCTCCGATGGCGGACCTTGTGCCTGTACCTACAGCAGTCCAACTGCCGATGCCGTTACTGGGAGCGACGGGGAGTTGGCTGATAAGGGCGATCAGGCCGAAGATGGCCTTCCCGACGGGGACGATGACCACATACATCCCGATGCCGAACCCGTGACAGCGAGCAGCGCTCCCCTTCCGCCCGCGCGGCCGGCAGGAAGCCCGCTTGCAAACGGTGACGACGCCAGGCACGAGTGCGCCAACTGCTTCGCACTCTTCTCGTGGGATCCGATGGCCGTCCACGGCGAGGCATACTGTTGTGCGGGGTGCGCCGACGGCGGCCCCTGCTTCTGCACCTATGAGGGCCCTTCGCAAACCGCGCCCGAACCGGAACGGCCGGCTGAAGAACCGGCGCCAACTCCGGCCGCCGAAGAAGACGAACCAGAACTGGAGACGGAGACGGAGCCAGCTCTTGTTGCCGCCCAGGCGCCTGAAATGCAGCAAGACCTGGGGCCGAGCAGGCACGATGTCCTGCTTGCGGCGATCGCTGAGTTTCCGGTGGATTTGCGCGCAGTCGCGACGCTGCGCGTAACCCGTGACGTCTCAGTTCGCGAAATCGCCGTAGAACTTGGCCTTGACGAGCAGAGCGCAGTTAGCCGCCTGGAGCAGGGCCGGGCGATCCTGACCCGTGCCGTAGGGCCTGACTATAGTTTGGAATACACTGACCTGACCGAATCAAGGAGGTGACATCATGAAGAAGATTATAGGGGCAGGCCTGGTAGTCTTAGCATTGCTGTCTCTGGTAGCCGTCGTCGCTGTCTGGGTCCTCAGTCCAGGGGACGAGGCCTCTAAAACAGCTGGTGCATTGGACCAGGGGGCCGATGAGCCCGAGGACAGAGACGTGTTGCTCACCATAAAGGGGACCATCGAATACACGGTCCGGGACCCCGACGGCAACATCAGGGAGCACGGCGTTATCCATAACACTCTCGAGCCTAAAGCTCTCGACGTGGCCTTCAGCCGGCTCATTGAAGGCACTGGCGGGGTAGTTGCTGGCTATGATGCAATTGGCGCTATGGCTGTCGCTGTCGGGACGGACGACCCGGCGGACGGTGTTCAAGGGACTAGCATGACTGATGACCTGGACGGAGATAGCTCCGTCACAACCACGCACGAAAATCCGGCAGATGGAACCGTGAACGCGCCGAGTGACGAGAGCGGCTCGGGAACGGTCGCAGTCACCTTCACCGCGAGGGCTGACGGTGTCTCAATCCTGCAGATAATACTTACAAAGGCTTCTGAGAATGACACTGCAGTGGGGAATGTCAACATTGCAGATGCTGACATTCTGGCGCACCAGGACCTTCCAGACGTGACATTGAACACCGATGATACGGTCCAATACACATGGACTATCGACTTGAATTAAGCTTATCCCTGGTCTGCCAAGGCGGCATGCCGGCTTCACGGGATACATCCATCGACCTACTACCGCTGGCTCAGGCAGGAGCGGTTCGGCCTTGAGATTCTGCGCCCGCGGGAGCGTCGCCGCCCCCGTATGGCCAACTCCACCCCTTCAGTGGTGGTAGGACGAGT
>JADFPB010000138.1 GCA_022562515.1 Chloroflexota bacterium
GCAGACAGCGGCACGAATTCCGGGAATCTTGTTGCCGGCAATTGCCGCTCCCACGCCGGTGCCGCATACCAGCACGCCCCGCTCGGCCCGGCCGCTCCTGATCTCGTCGCATACGGTCTGGGCAATGTCAGGAAAATCGACCGGCTCAGGGCTGTGTGTGCCAAAATCTGTCACCTCATGGCCCATCCGCTCGAGCAACTCAACAACCGGACCCTTCATGGAAAATCCGGCGTGGTCTCCGCCAATCGCAATCTTCATGATGTTTCCTCCCGGATGCAGAAGATAACACCGGCAGCGCGGCGAGCGTGCCCGAGTTGAAATCGGGGTTGAGACCTGGGCGCATCTGGCTGGCGAACATCGGCGCAAACAGCTCGCACCCTTACTTCAGCCCGCTCTTTTCCGACGGCACCTTCGAGCTGCTGCCGATTCCGGAGACGCCGTCGGAGGCCGGCCCGCACTCGGTAAAGCTCGCCGACGTGCCGCTCAAGAACCCCGCGAACGGCGTTGCCACCGACTGGATTTCCCAGCGCCTGCACGGCGTCGCGGCCCACTACGACCCCGAGTTCGACACGATCACATACGGCGATAACTGCGAGCGCGGCGCCCGCGCCGTCGCCCTGAAGAAGACGGCGCCGGGCGACCTGATCCTGTTTCTCGCCCGCCTCCAGCCTCACGATGTGACTGGCCCGCGAGGAGAGGCCGCGTTTTTCCTGGTCGCCATACTGGAGGTGGAGTCGATTCTCCCGGCTGTTTACAATCGTCCATCGGACGAGCAGCTCGAACGCTTCGGCGCCAACGCCCATGTGCGAAAGGGCCTCAACGACGACGCCAACTGGGACGGCTTCTGGGTGTTTGCGGGTACGCCGCGGTCTGCTCGCTTCGAGCGTGCCGTGCGCTTCGACCGAAAGCTGTGCGACGAGGTGATGCGAACGGCGGACGGCATGCCGTGGCACTGGGACGGCCCACGCAGCGATCTGCAGGTAATCGGCTCGTATACTCGGACGTGCCGGGCGATACTGTCTCCCGAGCAGCCTGATTACGAGTCGCGCCGGGCGAGGCTGTTTGCTCATATCGAGGCGCTGAATCCGGGGTGTACGCTCCTGTGAGCGCAAAAATCTGAAATGCTGAGACTGGCACATCGCCAGTAAACGCCAACAAAGAGGAACGCAATGCCGAACAAGCCGAAAGTATTGGTCACCGGATCAAGCGGCCTCATCGGAGGCGTCTTGATCCGGGCCTGCAGTGATGCGTACGAGTTTTCCGGGCTGGACATGGCAAAGCCTGACTCGGCGCCGGACATCCCAACGCTGGTTACTGACGTTGCCGAACTCGACGCCATCCTGCCCGCGTTCGAGGGCGTTGACGCCGTGGTGCACCTTGCGGCTGACCCCAACATGCACGGTGAATGGGACACGGTGTTGCATAACAATTTCATCACCACGTACAACGTGTTCGAGGCGGCGAAGCGGGCCGGGGTGAAGCGGGTGGTCTACGCAAGCTCCAACCACGCTGTTGGCATGTGGGAGTTGGAAGGTCCGTCAGGCCGGATACGAGAAGGCGACTACTCCGGCCTCGAGCCGGGGGGCTTCAAAATGATCGACAACACGGTGCAGATCCGGCCAGACGGCTACTACGGCATCGGCAAGGCGTTCGGCGAGGCAACGGGAGCGTACTACTCGGACAACTTCGGGCTGGAAGTAGCCTGCCTGCGCATCGGCACGGTATCGAGGGACGACGACCCGAAAGCCAACGTCCGCATGAAGGCCACATGGCTGAGCCACCGCGATGCCGCCCACCTGATCGAGCGCTGCCTGGCCGTTGAGGGGCTCAAGTTCGAGATCTTCTACGGAGTTTCGGATAACACATGGCGCTTCTGGGACATCGAGCACGCGAAAAACTATCTGGGCTACTCGCCGCAGGACAACGCCCAGGACCACTGGCCCGAGGGTTAGTCACGGCTTCGGCTGGCGGGGCTAACCTCGCCGGGGACCCCGACCGCGATCTGCGCGTACCGGGCCGCCACCCCCGCGCCGGTCAGGGTAATCACGCCCGCCGCCCCAGCGCGAGCGCTCATCCCGAGGCGGCCTTCGCGGACCGCCTTCCTTGCGCTCCCGAATCCGGCCGGCAATCTGCGCCAGATGATTCACTCCATCCGGGGTTAATGCGTACCGGTCGCCCCGCCGCCACTTGAGTTCATTCTGCTGCACGCCCAGCGCCAACCGCTTCCTCAATGAAGCCTCGTCGGTGTTCGACTTCCAGCGGGCGATCAGGAGATATCGCATCTCTGCAACGCTCAGTGGCTCATCCATGACGGCGGCGACGTAGAGCATGCGGTGATATGAGCGGGTCAGATCTTCAAACTCGACATCCCATTCCCTGAGTTCCTTGGCAAGCAGGCCGCGCATTCGGGCCGCCTCTTCCTGAGACAGTTGCGCGCGCGCGCGGCTCCTCGTGGCGGTGAGGCGCTCGGTGTCCGTCAGGGGCCGATCCGGGTGAGGCTCAGGTTTGGCTTCAGGAGATTCCATCGGTCCACCCAGACTACGCCCGTTGGTCGTGGGTTGCGAGAGTCCAGACCACCCAGATCGCTGTTAGAGGGCGTTTCGGCCTGCTGCGAGGGGAAATGAACTGCCTTAGAATCCCTGTATGGCAAGCGAACCGAAAGTGCCGGGCGGCGCATACGCGATCGGATGCGACATAGGCGCCACGCAGATGCGCGCGGCCCTTTCCGACCGCGGTGGCGACCTGCTGCAGAGGGCTGCCGGCCCCACGGAGCCGGAGCGGGGTATTGATGATGCCGCCGGTAGGGCCTGGAGCCTGATCGTAGAGGTTTCGGAAGGCGTCGGCCGTGATGAGATTGCCGGCATCGGCATCTCCGCAGCCGGACCGATCGAGCCAAGCACCGGAACGTACAACCACCCCCCCAATCTTCCCGGATGGCATGGCCGGACGATGGTCCCGTATCTCCGCAACGCGACGCAGTTGCCGGTACGGGTGATCCACGATGCCCACGCCGCGGCCGTCGCGGAGGCCAAATACGGCGCCGCGCAGGGCCTGAAGGATGTTGTCTATGTCACAGTGAGCACCGGCATCGGCGGCGGCATGATCTCTGATGGCGTCCCTGTCAACGGGCGGCACGGGATGGCGGGCGAGATCGGCCACCTGCTCATCGATACTGCGGGTCCGCTCTGCAACGCAGGATGCCACGGCTGCCTCGAAGTGTTCGCCGCAGGTGGCGGCTCGGCAGCGCAGGCCAGGCGACTGGCCGAAGGGGGCGGGGCGGCAGCCATGCTCGCGCTGGCCGATGGCGACCCCGGGCGAATCACCGGCAGGATGGTTTATGAAGCCGCCGAAGCGGGCGACTCAGACGCCGCCGCTATCGTGGAGACGGCCGTCGACGCCCTGGCAACGGGTTTCGCCAACATCCTGGCGACGTTCGATCCCGGCGTACTCGTTGTGGGTGGATCAGTGGTGGTGGGCGATGAGGCCGTACGCGGACTGGCGCCCTACTGGGACGACCTGATCGGGCGCGTGAAATCGCGCGGCCTGCTCAGATTCAGGGACGAGGTTCCCATCGTGGTATCCAGGCTTGGTGACGATGTGGGGCTCAAGGGCGCCGCCGCAATGGCGTTCGAGGCAGCAGACTCAACCGACGATTAGCGGCCATACGGGGCTTAATCGATGTCCTCATCGTCGAGTTCGTCATCGTCGTCGTCATCATCGAACTCGCCTATCAAAAGCGGTATCCCATCGTCACCCTCGAGCCCGAACTCATCGTCAAAATCGATGTTCTCATCGGCGTGCGGCCAATCATCCCCATCATCATCCGGGTCATCAGCCAGGTCGTCGTCCGGGTCGCGGTCGTCGCCAATCGCCTCCTGCGGCGCTATGCCAAAGACCCCTGGCTCGTCCTCGAAGAGATTATTTTCCAGACCCATGAACCGCAGCGCGTTGTTTGCCGCCTCAGCGACCTCGTTGTGATCGCTCTCGGTCGCCTGTTGCAGCAGTTTCTGAGCGGCCGCGCCTCCCAGCCGGGACAGCGATGCAGCAGCAGCCGCCGCGACTATGGGATCATCGTCTTCCAGTGTGTCTGCCAGGTTCAAGACATGTGATTCCTCGCCGATCTCGCCGAGCGATCTTGCAGCTTCGAACCGCAACGAAGGATCAGGGCTCTTCAACTGCTCCAGCACCTCCGGCAGCCAGCGGGAATCGCTGGTCCGCCCCATTGAGTAGAGGGCGCACTGGACCTCTTCTGGATCACCGCTCGGGTACGCCGCGACAATCCGGGTCGCAACCTCTTCGCCACCGAATACCGCTGCGGCTTCCAGTGCTCGCCTCCGTACCTCATCGACCTCTCCGGGGGCGTTCAATACGGTCAGGAGAGCCTCGTTCAGGCGGTCACGATCGCGCATCAGGAACTTGCCTTCAGCCGCCATCGCCGTGAATCTCGCGATTGCCGATGCGGCCTCGCTGCGCACGCTGTCTGACTCGTCGGCGCGCATAAAGTCGATCAGCCTGCTGATCATCCAGCGCTCATCGCACTCGGCGAGTCCGGCGATAGCCAGTTTGCGCCCAATCGCATGTTGAGAATTGAGCGCCTGCTTGAAAACGGCCATGAACTCCAGAAGGGCGTCATCTTCTGCCAACCCACCAAGGCGGACAAGGAAGTTGGACATCCTCTTTTCGTCCCAGGCCCGCCACTCCCGGGCGAGAGTCTCGGCATCCTCATTGGAGATGCCCGACAACTCACTCAGGCAGGCATACGTGAACTGCCCGCCTTCTTCAGGCGCAGATTCCAGGAAGTCTGAAAGACCCATCAAGTCCGTTCCACAGCACTTTTCGGTGAAGCAACTTCAATCATAATGTCATACTGGGAAGGTGCGAATCACACCGGGAGCAGATCAGATCGGAATAATCGCTGTCGTGGGCGCCGCGGGATTTTTGGGGCGCCGCGTCGTGCGGCGGCTGGCCGACCGCGGTCTGCCCGTGAAAGCAGTTGTCCGCCATCCGGGACAGGCAGCCGTAATCGACGGTCTGGGCGTTGAGCCCGTTTTCGCGGATATCCGGGACGTCGCCGAGCTCGAGACGGCTTTCGATGGCGCCACGTCGCTCGTCCATCTTGCAGCCATCCTTCGCGAGCGGCGAGGCGCCACGCTGGCGTCGGTCAACGAAACGGGAGCGGCCAACGTCTATGAGGCCGCGGCCAGATCGGGCATTGGCCGCGCTGTGCACGTCAGCGTCGTGGGCGCGGCGGAAAACTCTCCCGCTCCGTATCTGGCTTCGCGATGGCGCGGCGAACAGAGCGCCCTGAAGTCGGAGATCGACCCTTCCATCCTCCGCCTGTCGGCGCTATTCGGGGAAGGGGACGAGTTCACGAACGCCCTGGCAGCGTTCGTCCGCCTCGGTCCCCCGATGGTGGTCGCGGGGAACGGCGAGGCCCGCTTCCAGCCGCTCTCCGCCGACGACGCAGCGGAGGCAATCGTGAGGGCGGTGGCCAACCCTGACGAAAGCCCAGTCGAGAGCGGGCAGATCGTGGAACTGGGAGGCCCTCACACGATGACCTACAACGAAATCACCGATGCCGTGGCTGAAGCCATGGGACGGCGGCTGATCAAAATACATGTGCCAATTTCTATGCTGTCCCCGGCTGTGAAACTCATGAACCTCGTACTCCCCACGCCGCCCGTCACGACCAGCCAACTCCAGATGTTGCGGCTGAACAACATCCCCCGGGGACGGCCATTCGAAGACGTCTTCGGATTCGCACCCGTGCCGATGAGCGGTAATATCGACTACGTCCGCCGCGTGGGTTACCGGGAAGCTCTGCAAATCGTTGCCGGAAGAATGCCTGCGCACATCCGCGACCACTGAGCCGAAAACGAAAAGAACCCTGTCCGAGACAAAATCCGAACTCAAGCCAATTTCGCCAACGTACCGGGACGCTGTCGACTACTTGATGACGCTGCCCGATTTTGAGAAGCATTCCCGGGCCGGTGAGCCGCCCGATTTTCATCTGCGGCGCATGGGCCTTCTCATGGACGCCTGCGGAATGGCGCATGACCGTGTGCCAGCCATCCACGTCGCGGGCTCCAAAGGCAAGGGCAGCACCGCGGCGCTCATCGCCTCGGCCCTGGCCGCCAACGGCCTCAGGGTAGGTCTCTACACTTCCCCCAGCCTCCATACGATTCGCGAACGAATCCGTGTGGGCATCGAGCCGATCTCGGAAGCCACGTTCGCCGCGCTCGTGGCGCAACTGAGGCCGCCTGCTCAGGCCATTGCCGAACGGGGTGACGCCGGAAGCGTCAGCTTCTTCGAGATCATGACCGCGATGGCATGGGTCCATTTCGCTGAGATCAAGGCCGATTATCAGGTCGTGGAAGTAGGACTTGGAGGGCGTCTGGATGCGACCAACCTGCTCACGCCGCAGGTCTCCGTGATCACGCCAGTTGGCATGGACCACGTTGCCGTGCTGGGCGACACGCTGGAAAAGATCGCGGGCGAAAAGGCCGGCATCATCAAGCGCAGCGTCCCGGTGGTCAGCGGGCCTCAGGCACCGGACGCAGCGTCGGTGATCCGCTCGATTGCCGCGGAGAGGAGCGCGCCTTTCCATGACGCGCTGAAACAGGTGTCTGTACAAGTGTCCAGACCGCTGGACGGCAATCCCTACAGGCGCCACGTCGTGCTGAATGGGAACTGCGGCAGGTACGAATTCAAGCTTCCGCTCACTGGCGCCCACCAGGTCGATAACGCGCGGGTGGCAGTCGCAGCCCTGGAGATACTTGCCGGGCTCGGAGCGCCGATCGATCCGGCGTCGGTATCGAGAGGGCTGGAGGATGTCGATTGGCCAGCGCGTGGCCAGGTTCTCGTCCCCGAGGGCACCGGCGGTCCGGCGATAATCGTCGATGGGGCGCACACCGCTGAGTCTGCATTGGCGCTGGTTGAGACGGTGCGTGAACTCTTTCCGAACCGGGTTCGCACGATCATGATCTATGGCGGCTCCGGTGGGCACGACTATTCTGCCACAGCCGTGGTGCTGAGCCGGCTTGACCCCGAGGTGATAGTCACCAGGTCCCGGCACCCCAAATCGGTAGACGAACAGGCTGTCGCAGAGGCTCTGCTGAGCGATAATGTGAGAGTGGTGGAAGTTGCGCAGTCCACCGGCAAAGCCCTGAGCGCAGCCCGGCAAATGGCAGAAGCAGGCGATCTGATCGTCGGCACGGGCTCCCTCGCCATCGCCGCGGAGATTATCGAGATCGAACAGGGGATAACCCCCGAGTACTACCCGACCCTCAGGGTCGGCAACGGAAATGATCACGCGCGCGCCGGCAACCCTGGCAACTGACCCGGCGCACGCAGGCATCCAATGGGACAGGCACAACGATGAGTGAAAACGGCAGGAAAAGGATTGTAGTGACGGGCATGGGAGCGCTGACTCCGCTCGGCCACTCCGTCGATGAATTCTGGGACGGCCTCAAAGCGGGTAAATCCGGCATAGCGCCTTTCGCCCTGATGGATGCGGAGGCGTTTCCATGCAAGATCGGCGGCGAAGTCAAGGAATTTGACCCCACTGTCTACGTTGACCGGAAGGAGTCCCGCCGCCTCGCTAGATTTTCTCAGCTCGCAGTCGGAGCGACGGCGCAGGCAATCGAGCACTCGGGCCTGAACATCGAGAAGAGCGGGCCTGAGAACGTCGGCGTCCTTCTGGGCTGCGGTGCCGGCGGGCTGCCGGAAACGGAGGCCGCATCCAGAACCCTCATCGGCCGCGGCGGGATGAAGATAACGCCGTTCTACATACCAAGCATGCTCATCAACATGGCCTCGGCCAACGTCAGCAGGATCTTCGGCGCGATCGGCTACAACAACACCTGCGTCACGGCGTGTGCCGCGGGCACCCAGGCGATCGGCGAGGCCGCGGAGGTTATACGCCGGGGCGATGCCGATGTGATGATCACCGGAGGCGCAGAAGCCGGAATCTGCCAGCTCGGAATGGGCGGCTTCTCGACGATTCACGCACTCACCACCAGGTACAACGACAC